>JASHYS010000475.1 GCA_030042915.1 Acidobacteriaceae bacterium | reverse complement strand
GAAGCCATAGGTGAGCAGGACCGTATGCGCTGCTTTGGGCTGATCGTCCTGCCGTGTAATGAGCCGGCCAAGCTCCGGCTTTACGCCCAGAACCGGCAGAACCCCGTCGGTCACGTAGATACCCTGCAGGTGTTCGGGCTGCGCGCTGCCGGTCAGGCTGAAATAGTCGTTCTGGTAGAGGCCGATGTCCTCGAGGGTCGTGTTCTGCTCGCGCTCGATGAAATAAAGGAACGGCGCCATTCTGAGATGGGGAACGTTGACGCCCTGGGCGGTGTCCCACACGCCGACCAGCTGCTGCGGATGGGGATACGCGAGAGGCTTGAGCAGCACGCCGTCGACCACGCTGAACACAACCGTATTGGCGCCGATGCCGATGGCCAGAGTGAGCAGAGTGACGCCGGTGAAGAGCGGCGCGCGGCTAAGCCTGCGAACGACCTGCCTCAATTGGCCAAGCATCGATGCCATACAGGACCTCCTGCTGTGCTTGAGCGACGACCGGAACGACGAGATGTGTGGAGTGACCGCGCGGAGACGGTATTTCTCGCGTTGCTACACCGCAGGTGGCGTGCCATTCCATGCTTCTCCGCGCCAAAGATTCCATTCAGGTTAGGCGCCAAGACGACAACGAAGGTGTCCGCTCTTGCTGAAAGGTGTCCGCAAATGAACGCCTGCGCCGAAGCGCCGCCTTTGCGCCCACTATCAATAGACCGTTTGCATTGCGGCGCCCAGCCGGTCACGATAACATAAAAACGACGATCGACCATGTGCATTGGGGCCGGCCCTCAAGACAGTTTTCAGCGGGGCCTTTGGCAACAGGGTTTTGAAGTGCGGAAGTGGTGAAATTGGCAGACACACCATCTTGAGGGGGTGGCGCCGAGAGGCATGCGGGTTCAAATCCCGCCTTCCGCACCAGGATTCGCAGCCGCAAGATGCAATTGCTTTTGCATTGGGCGTTTGCAGACAGAAACTAAGGCCGGGGAAACCCGGCCTTAGTCGCTTCCGGCGATGCGCTTCCGTTCATTGCTCACCTCCTCCATTGATCGCATCGGACCACGGTCCGCTGCATTACTCGCCGTCACACAGAAGTTGCTGCCACGCACGTCCGCCAAGAACTGACCAGACGTTCGCAGCCGGCAAGGAGACCATCCACCTGTCTCGCGTGACCACAACCTCCGCCAGGTTCCTGGCCTCTGCCTGCCTTGCAGGAATGCTCTGCGCGGGGGTTGCGCCGGCCCAGACCAAACCCGCAAAGGGCGAGTATGAATTGCGCGGCGAGCGCTTGACGGCGCATTTCACCGCGCGCAACGGCAGCCTGCAGTCAGTGGAGATGGTTGACCTCCAGCGCGGAGCCACGCTCAAACCAGGCGAGGCATTCAGCCTGAAGTTTCGCGACGGGCTTCTACTGGCCGCTTCGCAGATGAAGCTGGAGGCGCAGCCTGTTGAGGGACCGGCGGAAGTCGACCCTGAGGCGCCGCGCGCTGCCGCCCACCTGGCCGGGCGCTCCGTCTGCGCCGATCTGCGAACGCACGACGGCGCTCTGAGGGCTCACTGGTGCGCCATCCTGCGCACGGGCACCAACTACCTGCGCCAGGAGGTGACGCTCAAAGCTGTTGGACAGCAGGTGGACCTGGCCGAGGTGCGCATGTTCGACTTTGCTGCGCCCGGTGCACAGGTTGTGGGCAAGGTCCCCGGCTCGCCACTCGTCGATGGGAATTTTTTCTTCGGGTTTGAGTCTCCGCTTTCCTCAAGCGCGGTCGAAAATGGCCGGGACACTGCGATTCTCGCGCGAACCTTGCCGCTCCAAGCCGGCAACTCCATTACCTATTCTTCAGTGGTTGGCGTGGCCGCGCCGGGGCAGATGCGGCGCGACTTCCTGGCCTACGTTGAAAACGAGCGCGCCCATCCTTACCGGACGTTCCTGCACTACAACTCCTGGTACGACCTGGGAGAAGGCGAGCGGTTCGACGAGACCAGTGCTCTCGATCGCGTGCATGCGTTTGGCGAGGAGCTGGTGCGCCGGCGCGGTGTCACCATGGACTCCTTTCTCTTCGACGACGGATGGGACGACACGCACACGCTCTGGAAGTTCAACCCGGGACTGCCCAACGGATTTACCGTAATTCACGAAGCGGCAGCCCACTACGGGTTCGGCATTGGCGTGTGGCTATCTCCGTGGGGCGGCTACCAGCAAGCCAAGCAAGGCAGAATCGCCGCGGGCCAGGCGGCCGGTTACGAAACGGTGGCAGGCGGCTTTGCGCTTTCTGCGCCCAAATACCACCACCTGTTCGAAAGTACTTGTCTTGAGATGATCGCGAAATATGGCGTGAACCAGTTCAAATTTGACGGAACCGGAAACGCCAGCCAGGTCTTTCCCGGCAGTCTCTTCGACAGCGACTTTGCGGCGGCAATTCATTTGATCGGCCGCCTGCGTCAGCAGGAGCCGAACATCTTCATCAATCTCACCACGGGTACGTGGCCTTCGCCCTTCTGGTTGCGCTACGCCGACTCAACCTGGCGCGGGGGCGACGACCACAGCTTTGCCGGCGTCGGCAGTTGGCGGCAGAAGTGGATCACCTACCGCGATCAGATGACCTATCGCAATGTGGTTGCGGGCGGGCCGCTCTATCCCCTCAATTCGCTCATGCTTCACGGCATCATCTTTGCCGGGAAAGCTGAAAATCTCAGCACCGATCCCGCCAGTGATTTCCGCAGCGAGGTGCACAGCTTCTTCGCTTCCGGAACGCAATTGCAGGAGATGTACATTACGCCTTCGCTGCTCTCGCCGCAGGATTGGGACGTGCTGGCCGAGTCAGCCAAATGGTCACGGAGCAATGCTTCGGTGCTCAAGGATACGCATTGGATTGGCGGGGATCCCGGAAAGCTGGAGGTCTACGGCTGGGCCGCATGGACGCCGGCAAAGGGCATCGTGACTCTGCGCAATCCGTCGGACCACGAGCAGGAGTTCTTGCTCGACGTTGGCCAGGCCTTTGAATTGCCCGCAGGTGCGGCGCAGAATTACCGCGCGCACAGCCCGTGGGCTGCGGACAAAGACACAGCAGCACTCACGCTGCGCGCTGGAACCGGGCAGAAGATTGTTCTGGCGCCATTTGAAGTACTCACTCTGGATGCCACGCCAATAAACTAGCGTCCTGAGACAGAGCTTCGCC
>JASHYS010000474.1 GCA_030042915.1 Acidobacteriaceae bacterium | reverse complement strand
GTGCACTACGCCATCCCGCACTCAGTTTCGGCTCTTCTGGCCCGCCAGATGCTCGGCGCCCGCGGCCGCCGCCTGCCTTTCGTCACCACGCTTCACGGCACCGACATTACTCTGGTCGGCCTCGATCGCAGCTATTTGCCCATCACCCGCTACGCCATTCAAGAGAGCGACGGCGTGACGGCGATTTCGAATTACCTGCGCGAAAAAACCATCGCCGATTTCGACGCAACACGGCCTATTGAAACCATCACCAACTTCGTGAACTGCGATGTGTATAAACCTGCGGAAGACGATCCCCAGAAAGTAAATGGGTGCCAACGTCGCGATCGCTTCGCGCAGCCCGGCGAGTCCATTCTGATCCACCTTTCCAACTTCCGGCCGGTCAAGCGTGTTACCGACGTGGTGAAAATCTTTGCCGGCGTGGTTCGCGAGCGCCCCGCGCAACTGATTCTCATCGGCGACGGCCCCGACCGGTCTTCAGCCGAATGGCTCGCTCATTATCTCGGCATTCACCATCGCGTCCACTTTCTCGGCAAGCAGGAGCGCGTCAGCGAGCTTCTCGCCCTCGCCGACCTGCTCCTGATGCCCAGCGAGATGGAATCGTTCGGCCTAGCCGCGCTCGAGGCCATGGCCTGCAAGGTTCCCGCCATCGCCACATGCGTCGGCGGCGTGCCCGAACTCATCGACAACGGCGTCACCGGACTGCTCTATCCAGTGGGCGAAGTCGATGCCATGGCGGCGGGAGCATTGTCCCTCCTCAACGATCCGCCACGTTTGAAGGCCATGGGCGAGGCGGCGCGGAAAGACGCACAGAAGCGCTTCTGTGCCAATCTTGTCGTGCCAAAGTATGTGCGCTTTTACGAGCAGGTTCTGGGAAATTCCTGAGTCACAAAAGAATCTCCACAATATTTCCGGCCTCCGTTCGTCTCCACAAGTGATGAATGCGCCAACGGGTTTCGCGCTGATGGCCGAGCAAAACCGCCAAATCTCCGAGATCGTTACGGAAGAGCGCACGCGTCTGCGCAATTTCATCCGCAAGCGCGTGCCCAACGAGGCCGATGCCGAAGATTTGCTTCAGGAGGTATTTTTTGAGGTCGTCGAGGCCTTCAACCTCCACGAACCCGTCACCCAGTGGGGCGCGTGGATGTTCCGGGTCGCGCGCAATCGCATTGTCGACTTTTTTCGCCGCAAGCGCCTATGGGTGTTCGCCAACGATCCGGAGCCGCTTTCCGATGAGCCGGAGACTTCGCTGCTTGATCAGCTTCCCTCGCCCGATGCCGGGCCTGCGGAAGCTTATGCGCGATCTGTGCTGCTTGAGGAGATCGAAGATGCCCTCGACGAGCTGCCTCAGGAGCAGCGCGAAGTCTTCATCGCGCACGAGATAGAAGGCGAAAGCTTCAAGCAGATTTCCGAGCGCACCGGCGTGAGCGTGAACACGCTGCTTTCGCGCAAGCATTACGCCGTCTTGAACCTGCGCCGCCGACTCAGGACTGTCTACGACGAATTCTTCAACCTAGGAGAAAGCCAACCATGAAAATCCATCGCCCGTTTCGTCCCGTCAAGTTCCTGCTCTTCTTTCTGCTCTTTCTCGCCGTGCTGGCGCTGCTGGGCTTTGTCGTCATGAGCTTGTGGAACTGGCTCCTGCCGGCATTGTTCGGATTCAAAATCATTGGCTATTGGCAGGCTGTCGGGCTGATCATTCTTGCTAAGCTGCTCTTCGGCGGATTCAGAGGTCCGCGCGGAGGCGGCGGACGGTGGCGCGGCCGCATGCGCGAGCGCTGGGAACAGATGACTCCCGAGGAGCGCGAGAAATTCCGCGAAGGCATGCGCAGGTGCTGGGGCGAGCCGCCCACGGAACCTTCCGCATCGAAGCCGACAGCCTGAAGACGATTGGCCGGCGAGGGCCTGTTCCGGCCGCAGCAGGGTCATTCTTCGCAAATTCCTTGAAAAACTGCTTGCCAAAACCACCGCCGCTCCGAATATCCTCTTTCCACAGGGGGTCGGAATATGAGGGTTTGGAAAGCGGTGTGTCTGGCGGCAATGTGCTTCCCGATGTTGCTTTGTGCTCAAGCTGCGAACACGCATTTTGATGGGACCTGGACCACGAACATGTCGTGTGATGCGAGCGAACACATGCCCGCCTACAAATGGACTTTCGTCAGCACGATTACCAATGGCCTTTACCACGGGCAGCACGGCGAGGAGCACGGACCGGGCTATATGGTGATCGACGGGCCGATCAACCCCGACGGGAGCGCCAAACTGCATGCCAAAGGCACGGTGCAAGCCGGGAAGGCAGGCATCGTGACGCAGCTTAAAGGCAACAAGTACGACTACTACGTCGACGCCAAGTTTACCGACACTACAGGCACCGGCAAACGCGAAGAGGGCGCCGGCATCCTGGGCCGTCCCTGCAGCTTCGACTTCGCTAAACAGACCGACAGCACCGCTCCGGCTGCGCCAGCCGCGCAGCCGCCGACCCAATAAGAGTCACGGAAGCTGAGAAATACACGACCCATCCTGGCGACAAGAAAGGCGGTCGCGAGGATGTGGCGCGTAGCAGGTTTCTGTTCCCTGCCCTTACAGCGTGCGCTTGAACAGCGGTGTGGCCACCAGCAGCGTGGCGATGCCAAAGATGGTCAGGAACAGCAGGTCGCTCCAGATTGCTATCCAGCCGCCGTCTTTCAACAGAACAGCTTTGAAGCCATGGATGACGTAAGTGAAGGGATCGATAACGCCAATCACCTGCATCCACTTCGGGAACGAGGCAATGGGATACATGGCGCCCGAGGGGTACAGGAGGAGGACATTGAGCACGCCGAACATGGCGCGGGGAACGAGCGGATCGTCGACGCGCACCATGAGCAGAAACATCATGCCGTTGAAGGCGATGGAGCCGGCGACGATGAGGCTCAACATCTGCATCATGACCATGGGATGAAAGACCACACCCAAGCCTGAGATGAGCGAGCCGATGACTCCTATACAAATGCCGCTCAGCGTCGCCTTGATGGCTCCGGCAATATTCAGCCCGAAGACCAGCTCGAGCTTGGTGATGGGTGTGACCAGGTAGCCCTCGTGCACGCCGCGCGCCTTGTCGTCGATGTACAGCATGCCGCCGCCGATCATGACGGAGATGTACATGGCCAGCGCCACCGTCATGGGCAGAAGATACTTGAGGTAATTCACATAGGGGTAAAGCTCAACGATTTCCAGCGCAATGGACTTGACCAGCCGGTCCTGGACCTGAGGGGAGTTGAGGGAGTCGACCAGCGACTGCATCTCGGCCTCGAGGGCCGATGACGTGAACAGATCGGAGTTGTCGACCACAATGCCCAGCTGGGGCGCATCCTGCGCGTAGACGCGCCGCGAATACTGCGCGGGAATAATCACAGCCGCATCGATCTTACCGGTGCGAACATCCTCGCGCGCCTGCACCTCGTTGTCGTAATTCATGGTGGTGAAGGTTTTGATGTTGGCAGCGACGGCGTCGAAAGCCTCGCGCACCTTGATCGCCTGCGGCCCATGGTCGTGGTCGACCACGGCCACGTGCGTGCCCACGATCTTGCCGCCGAATGCGTTGCCGATAATGACGAGCTGCAGAATCGGCATCATGAGCGACATGATCATGAGCGTAGGCGAACGGAAAAACTTGCGCATTTCGCGTTCGATGATAGCGAACATGCGGTTCATGGGCGATCTCCCGGCCGAGGCGGCATAAGGAAGTTCACCGGTTTCACCTGCTCATCGCGCAGTTGGCGTCCGGTGTAGTGGATGAACACGTCGTCGAGAGTGGTGTTTTGCACACTGAGCGAAGTAAGCGTCTCGCCCAGGCTGGCCGCCAGTTCGACAATCTGCATGGTGGTCCTCGACCCCGATTTCGTAATCACGCGATAGAAGCCGGAGCCTTCGGGCACTACGCTGGTTACGTCTTCGATCTTCTCCAGCCGACCTTGCCACTCGTCGTCTTCGCGGTCAAAGTGCACTTCCACCACGTTGGCGCCGGCTACGCTGTTCTTCAACTCCACAGGCGTGCCCAGCGCCACCAGATTGCCGTGGTCCACAATGGCAATGCGGTCGCACAACTTGTCGGCCTCTTCCATGTAATGGGTGGTCAACAGCATGGTCAGGTTGCGCGAGGTCTTCAGGTTGTCGAGCATCTCCCACACTGCGATGCGCGAAACCGGATCGAGTCCCGTAGTGGGCTCGTCGAGAAAGAAGATGCGCGGATTGTGCACCAGGCCGCGCGCGATCTCCAGCCGGCGCCGCATGCCGCCGGAGAGGGTTTTGGTTTGCGCATCGCGCCACTTGGTCAGGTCGACGGCTTCCAGCACTGCGTCGATGTTTTTCTTGCGCTGTTCGCGCGGCACACCGTAGAGCTTGGCGTAAATGAGCAGGTTCTCTTCCAACGTCAAATCCTGGTCGCTGGTCATCGCCTGCGGAATCACCCCAATCATGCGCCGCACGTCGTCGGGATCGGCGCTCACATCGTGACCGGCAACCAACGCGCGCCCGGCGGTGACGGGAATGAGCGTTGTCATCATGCGGATGAGCGTGCTCTTTCCCGCGCCGTTGGGGCCGAGCAGGCCGAAGATTTCGCCTTCGGCGACGCAAAAGTTTACGTCCTTGACAGCCTCAAAGTCGCCATAGCGCTTGACGATATGCTGGACCTCGATGGCAATGGGTTTGCCGCCGCAGTTGCCATTGACGGCCGGAGTTGCGTTGGCGGCTGCGCTCACTTCTGCACCTTCAACTTTGCCTTGGGAATGTAAACCTCGGCCGTCATGCCGGGCACAAACTTTTCGCCTGCATTGGGAATGAGCAGCTTCAACTGCACGGTCCTGATGTCGCGCTTCATGCTGCTCACATCGCGCTGCGTGGCAAAATCGCCTTCAGCCGCCTTGGCAATCACTTTGCCATCGACGGTGTCGCCGCTGGGCATCACTACGCGCAGGCTGTCACCCAGTTGCACCGCATCGGCCTGGGTTTCGGGCAGCGGTGCGTAAACCCAGGTTTGCGACAGGTCCATGATGGTGACAATGGGCGCGCCCTCCGTTACCACTTCACCTTGCCGCGCGGCCCAAACATCCACTTTTCCGTCGATGGGCGACACGATGTGTGAGTAGCTCTCCTCAACCTGCGCTTCCTGAGCCAGCGCACGCGCATTGGCTGCGTCGGCGCGTGACTGGTCGACGGTGCGGGCGGAAACCGTTGCCAGCAACTGGTGAGCCCGCGCCTGGCTCAGAGCTGCTTGTGCCGAGGCCAGATTTTCCTTTGCCGCATTCACCGCAGCCTGCGTGGCCTGGAGAGCCGTCACCTCTTCATCGCGCACCTGCGCACTCACAATTCCCTGCTGGGCCAGCGCTACATCGCGGCTTGTGTCCGCCTGCTGGTGCTCGAAGTTTGCCTGAGCCTGCGCCAGCGCGGCCTGCGCCGCCCTCACCTGGGCTTCAGCGCTGATGGTCGCGCTGCTGGTCTCACCCTGGTTCTGATTTTCTGTTTCCTGCGCCCCGCTCAGCTTGAATTTGTCGCTCACCGCGGTTGCCTGCGCGGCCTTCAATGCGGCTTGCAAATCTTCGCTTTCGATTACCGCGATCAGCTCGCCGGCCTTCACGTCGGTGCCCTCCTCAACCGTCAGCGTCTGAATGCGGCCGGGGATCTTTGAGCTGACGATGACTTCGTTGGCATCGACGGTTCCGATCAGCTGCAAATCGCCGCCGCGACGCGTGGTCGCCAGGTACCAGATGAGCGAACCCACCGTCAACACTCCCAAAATGACGAATACTCGATTGCGCGCACTCACTTGCGTTTCACCTCAGACCTTTGAAATCGACCACGGCGGGCATGGGCGTGTCGGCCAGCACACGCGCAGCCGACTCGGCGCCACGTTTGCGGTCGGTAAAGATCGCCTTGCCCAATAACTCAACCATTGCTGCTCTACGTGCCCGCAGCTCTTTCTCCTCGAATGGCTCGAACTCCAGCGCCAGCCGCCACACGGGCGCGCTCAAAAAATAAAAGACGTTCGCGCCCAGCGCCAATAGCGCGATTTGCAACCAGTCGGCTTCGATGATTTCGCCCGATGCGATGCCTTCGCGCACCAGCGACTGGTACATGGCGTGGAGCGGCGCGAATACGCGCTTGACCAGAATGGGCAACAGGCCCTCTTCGCCCTTGTGCAGACGCATCATCTCCTGCTGCATGAGGGTCTGGAATTCGCGCTGCGTCAGGATCCGGTCAAAGTGATCGAGTGCCGCACGCAGCAGCTTTTCGCCTGCGCTGGCATCGCGCAGAAACACGGCCATCGACCGGTCGCGCACCCGTGCCGATACCATTTCGAGCGCAGCCGCGTACAGCTTCTCCTTGCTTTCGAAGTAGTAGTAAAGCAGCGCCTTGTTCACGCCTGCCGCCGCGGCAATCTGCTCGGTGCGCGCGCCCGCAAGCCCATGTGCGGCAAACTCGCTCAGGGCGGCGTCCAGGATGCGGCTTCGCGTCTCCGCCGAGCGGTCTGCCTGGGCTTCGTGTGTGGCGTGGGTGGTCACTGTTTAACTAACTGGTTAGTAAAATAACTTAGAATCGACCAGGTTTGCAAGCCCCCCTCTGGTTGCTCCTCTTTGGATCGCGCTAACTTGAAGAAATCAAGACTGATAGCGGGTGACTGCCGCAAGCCCCGTGTTCGTTCAGAATTTCCCGCGACCCGGAGCACCCGTCCAATTACCGCGCTAAGGGGCGTTGCGTACCATCAACTGCCGGATGGGCTCGTTGTCGGCATAGACCCGCCACTCGGCGACCTTCCCTGCCTCGATGCGAGCGCGAAACGCGGCAGGCGTCTTCCAGCGGTTTTCAGGCTGCAATTCTCCCGACGGCGCGTAGGTCCCTCCTGCTTGGCCGAACATCACCACGATCGATGCGTCGCCGTGCACTTCCTCAATCGCAATGGTGTAGTCGGGAACCATCCCGAAATAGCCCTTCCAAGCCGCGCGCATCTTCTCTCGGCCTTCGACCACCTTCCCCAGCGAATCGATGAAGCGGTGTTCCGGCGTCATCAGTGCGCAGATCGCCTCAACATCGTGCCCGTTGATGGCATCCACAAACGCCCTCGCCACAGCTTCAGCAGATTCGCTCATACCGCTCGCGCTCCCTGCTCCCTGTCTTTCCGTTCCCTGTTGCCGTGTTCCCTGCCTCTAATCGAAGACGACGGTTTTGTTGCCGTAGCAAAGAATGCGCCGGTCAAGATGCCAGCGGACTGCCCGCGACAGCACCATGCGCTCCAAATCGCGGCCGCGCGCGACAAGATCCTCCACCTGGTCGCGGTGCGAGATGCGCGCAACATCCTGCTCGATGATGGGCCCGTCGTCGAGCACCTCGGTGACATAGTGGCTGGTGGCGCCGATGAGTTTGACACCGCGCGCGTGCGCTGCGTGGTAGGGCCGCGCACCTGTGAAGGCCGGCAAAAAGGAATGGTGCACATTAATGATTGCGGCGGGATATCGCGCCACAAACGCCGGCGACAGAATCTGCATGTAGCGCGCCAGCACCACCAGCTCCACTCCGTTGCGGGCAAGCAGCTCCAATTGGTGCGCCTCGGCTTGCGTGCGCGTATCTGCAGACACCGTCACATGCTCAAAAGACACGCCGTAAAATGCCGCCAGGCTTTCGACCGCGCGGTGATTCGAGACGATGAGCGGAATCTCGCACGCCAGCTCTCCTGTACGCCAGCGGTGGAGCAAGTCAGCCATACAGTGCAAATACTGCGAGCAGAACAGCGCTACACGAGGCTTGTGCGTGCTCGACTCCAGCTTCCAGCGCATCTTGAGTTCGGCCGCCAGTAGTCCAAACGCTGCCCTGAACACTTCGAGGTCGAATGGCTTCGACTTTTCCTTCGCTTTAGCGTCCGCACGCCCCTCCTCCAAAGGCCCGCCCCCCGCAGGATCAGGACCAAGGCTCCATTCGACACGCATGAAGAAGAGGCCTGCCTCGTGATCGATGTGCTGGTCGGCGTGGAGAATATTGGCTCCGTGCTCGTAGAGCAGCGCCGACACGCGCGCCACCAGCCCCTTGCGATCGGGGCAGTCGATCAATAAAACAGCCGAGTCTTTCATCTTCAGTTCAGCTTACACTTAGAGCGCGCATGCACACTGACTTGCTGACTCGCTAACCTGCTGACTTGCTGCTACCCGTCAGTCGTAGTACTCCAGCCCTAGATGCGTGATCAGATCAGCGCCCATGATGTGGCGCAGCGTGTTCTTCAACTTCATCGACTGGATGAACAGATCGTGCTCAGGATAGAGCCCTGCCGCGGTTTGCGGCGACTTCAAGTAGAAGCTCAGCCACTCTTGAATCCCGATCGACTTGAGCTCCGGCGTGCGCTTGGCCAGATCCAGAAACAGCACCAGGTCCAACGCGATCGGC
>JASHYS010000473.1 GCA_030042915.1 Acidobacteriaceae bacterium | reverse complement strand
TCGATGTTATATTGGTGCACCCTGCCCGGCTGAAAGTTCTGCGGCATGTAATTGAGCGAGCCGGTGAAGTTGGTGGCGTTTTGCGGAGTGGGAAGCGGCGCGAAGCCGTCGGAAAGGCTGATGGCGGAATAATACGGGTTCGCTACGTTGGCGGGGTTGTTGCACCATGACGTCGCGAAGGCGCAGCCGGCGCCGGTAAAAGCGTCGGATTCGCCGAGTTCGGGCGGATTTTGCCACAGGCCCTGCACGCCTTGGCTCCATGCCGAATCGTGATAGGTGCCGAAGCCGAGGCGAAGCACGGTCTTGTCATTGCCCAGTAACTTCCAAGTGAGGCCGAGGCGAGGTTCGTATCCGCGCCAGAACAAGTTGATGCCTGCGGCCCTGTTCACTCCGTCTTTGCCCGCAATCAAAAGTTCGCCCGCAGCATTCGGATTCTCGGACGGGAGGTAGTCCGACATGCGGTCATCGACTTCGGTCTCCGGAGTCGTCACGTCCCACGCCAGGCCAAAGTTGAAAGTGAGCGAAGAGGTGGCGCGCCAGTCGTCCTCGAGGAACGGACGGATAATCTTCCAGCGGCGGCCGGTGACTGCACCACCGTATGTCTGGTCGTGAATGGCCCCTCCGGTGATGCCGAGTAGCAAATCGGCCTCGGGATTGCCGGGCGTATTGCCGAAGCCGCTGAAGTAGCCACCGCTGCCGATGAGCCAGAATCCGTCTTGAAATGCTTCGGTGCCCACGTTCATCTGGTTATCGCGCAGATCGATGCCGACGTGGATTTCATGCTTGCCGCGGATCAGGTCGAGATCGTCCCGGTACGAAAAGATGTTCGTCCCGCCCTGAAAGGGCGAGTATCCGCGATCACCCAGCGACCAATAGCCGCCATACACTTCAGTGGAAACCACGCCCTGGCTGTAAGGATCGCTGGCAATCCGGGTACCGGTGGAGGAGCAGCCCAGATCGGCGCCGGGAACCCCCTCCAGGGCCGAGTCGCAAGTGAAGTTATCCTGCGATGCAATGTAGTCGAAGATGCGGTCGTAGCCCACGGTGGCCTGGTTAAGCGTGGTAGGCGAGAACACGTGAGTTTCGCCGATGCCAATATTGCGCCCGTGGTTGATGAGCGTCTCGTTGCTGCCGAATGGATTGCCTTCAGCGAGGTACGGCGCGGGTGCGCCGCCCGGAGCATAGGTGAACGCCTGGTCGTAGCTGAGCCGGGCAAAGGCCGTGTCTTTAGCAGTGAACGTACGATCGAGCCGGGCATCGAATCTGGTTTCGTTCAGCGCACGGACGGGCTCGGCGACGTAGTTGTATCCCAGGGCGGGGCTGCCGGCAATCGTAGTGGGCGTGACCGGGGGATAGAAATTCGTCATCATGGTGTGGCCCACGCTGCTGAACAAGTTGGAAGGAATCTTGTTGCACGGGACTCCCTGGGGCTGGCTTCCATCGGCATTGGCCGCTATGGCAGGTCCCGTTGATGATCCGGTGCACTGAAAGTAGACATTGGGATATACGGTTGGATCTGTCGACGCACCGATCATGTTGGGGTTGACGATTTGGGGAACAAAACTGCCGCTGGACGTGGAGATGTTATTGCCCCACGGATCGTCGGTAAAGTCGCCGCCGATCATGGCCTGCGTTGGAACCAGGCCGGTGTAGACAATTCCTTCGCGCTGATACTTCTGCTCGCCATCCACGAAGAAAAACGTCTTGTCGCGGCGGATCGGCCCTCCCACAGAGCCGCCAAACTGGTTCAGGTTAAACTTGGGGGTTGAAGTGGCAAAATCGCTCCTCGCGTTTAAGTCGGTGTTGCGCACAAACTCGTAGAGCGATCCGTGGAATTGGTTCGTCCCCGATTTCGTCGTAACCAGAACGGTCGGTCCCGCGCGTGTGCCATACTCGGCGGAGTAGGTGTAGGTCAACACCTTGAATTCCTGGATGTCGTCGATCGGCGAAAAAATGCCAATGCCGCCCGCGGTAAGCTCGTTGTTGTCCACCCCGTCCAACAGCCAATCGGTGCTGTTGGGCCGCGAGCCGCCGACCGACAGAGAGTAGGAACCACGGGCAGACACTTCGCTGTCGGTGGCCCCGTTGAAGAAACTGCCCGGATTGGTCTCGGCGGTGGCGCCGGCCGTGAGCGTGGCCAGTTGCACGAAGTCGCCCCCATTCAATGGCAGTTGCGACACCTCTTGTGATGTAATCACCTGGCCGAGCGACGGGTTCGCCGTCTCCACGGTGACTGCCTCGGCCGAAACCGCGACATTCTCCACCACCGTTGCCGGCACCAGCGTGAAATCCAGTTCTCTGGCTTCATCAACCTGCAAACGGAGGTCTTTGGTTTCCGCCGCTTTGAATCCCGCTGCCTCTACATGCACCGTGTACATGCCAACGGGAAGCAACGGAAACACGTAATGCCCCGCTTCGTCGGTTTTCGCCGAGCGCGCCTGACCCGTTTCCTGGAAAGTCAGCGTAAGAGCGGCGCTGGGAATCGCCGACCCGGACTTGTCCGTCACATTCCCTGAGAAACTTCCCGTCGCCTGGCCGCGGACCACCGCAGGGAGCAGAAGCATGATGGCGCCGCCGAGGCAAAGAAACCATCGATGAAGTTGAATGATGCCAACGTGCTTCTGACTAGGACACTGGATCGATGAAGAAAGATTCACGGCAAATTGCATATGGAGCCTCCTCTTCAAAGGTGAGCAAATTAACAAACTCGGAGCGGACGGGAAGATCGGGGAACTTGTGAACTCGTTGACCCAATCTAAAAGCCTTCGCCATAAAAAGTCAATGAAGAGTTAGCCGGCGAGCGCAGAAAACCCGCCCCGCCCGGCGCAGATGGGCCGTGCGGGTCAGATTGAAAAGCCGAGCGGGCGGACCTGCGCCAAAATTTGAGTTGCTGGATTTGCTATTGCGGAGCAGGTCCCCGCACAATCTGCACCAGGTTATCGGGATTGATTTGCCGCGCGAACGCGGCCTTCACATCTGCTGCGGTGAGCGCCGCATATTTCTGCGCGGCCTGAATCGGCTCATCCAAAGGCAGGCCGATCTCCGCGCGGCCAAGCAATCCACCAGCAATCGCGTCCTCGCTCGATTCCTCCAGTGGAATTGAACGCAAGAGAAGCGCCTTCGCCTGGTGCAGTTCGGCATCGGACACCTCGGTGGTGCGCATGGCGTTCAGATCGCGGACGATCAGCGCCCTGGCTTTCGAAACGTTGGGCGGATCGCATCCGTAGTTGACCGAGTAGCTGGCCCTTGTTTTCGAGGCATCAAGGGAAACATTCACCGTGTACACCAGTCCGGCCTCCTGCCTCAGGTCGTGATACAGGCGTGTCGCGTAAAATCCGCCGCCGAGCACGTGGTTGGCGAGCTGGAGCGGGTAATAATCCGGGCTGAAGCGGTTGATCTCCACCTGCTCAGCCAGCGTCACCTCGTCCTGCACACTCTGCGCATCAGGGACGTCGGCCGCTGATGGCTTGTTTGTGGGAACAGTCGGCAGATCGGTGGCAGGCTTGGACCCCTCGGCTTTCCAATCGCCGAACCATTTCTCCACCACAGCCCTGCCTTCGTCTGCGGTCACGTCTCCGATCACGACAATTGTTGTCAAGTCGGGGCGCACAGTTGCGTCATGATACTGCTTCACCTGGTCGAGAGTGAGACTGGAAACTGTATCCGGCGTGGTTTGGCGCAAGGCGGGATCGTCCGCCGGCAACAATGCCGAGTCCAGCGCGCGCGACGTGCGATATCCAGGAGATTGTAGGTTTCCGGCCACGAATTGAGCGGTCTGCATCTGCGTGACTTTGAATGCCTCGTCGGGCAGCGCGGGATGCAACTCGTTCTGCGCAAGCAGCTCGATACCGCGCGAAAAGTACTCCTTCAGGACGCGCAGCGAAAACCCGTATCCAGCGCTTTCGCTGGCGGCAATATCGTCCAGCGCTTTCTGATACGCGATGCGATCCAGCGATGTCGATCCGTAGGAATAGAGCCCATCGAGAACATCGGCCACGCCATCCTCGCCCTTTGGCGTCTGCATGTCGGAGTTGTGTTTCACCGCTCCCATCACGGTCACCGTCGGGCTGGTTGGATCGGTGCGCACGATCAGACGGATGCCATTGGGAAGCGTCGTATCGGATACTTCAAGAAACTCGTGCGGCACCTGAAGTTCATTGAGCCGCGCCGCCGCCCATTCCGGCAATTCGACAGGCTTGGTGGGCGCTTTCGTCACCGCCTCCGCGCCTCCAAATCCTTTATCTGAAACCGGCGAGCCGTTGGGCGCCGGTTTCAATGTGGCCGTGATCGTCGACGCGTTGAGTACATACTCCTTCGCGACCCGGTTCACATCCGCTACCGTGACTTTGCGGATGGCATCAACATCTTCGTCGGGCGAGTTCCGCCCCTCGCCCGCGAGCGCGTTCGACCATTCGTCCGCCAGGCCGGGAATGGAGTTCCTCTGGAACTCCGCCTGCGCGATTTCCTGGCGCTTGGCCGCATCCACCAGATCGGCAGGCACTCCGTTCGCGGCATACTTGCTCACAATCTGCCGCATTTCATCGATTGCCGGTCCCACATCCTGCCCTGCCGGCAACGCCACCACACCATAACCGACGCTCGCCTTTCGATAAGACTCGACCAGACCGAACTCCGCCGCGAGCGCCTTCCCTGCCGGAACCATGCCGTAGAGGTCGGCGCGCTGGCTGGCCAGCACGTCGGCGAGGATGTTAATGGCCGCCCAATCGGGCGAGTCTGTTCCCGGCATCCGCCAGGCAACGAAGCCCAGCGCGTAGGGCAGATTGCTCTCCAGCGTGAAGGTGTCGGATTTCATCGGCTGCAGGTGAATTTCCGGCCGCGCCGGCAGCGCATGGCTGGGGATGTCTGCGTACAGGGTTCGAATTTCCGCCAGAGTCGCTGCTGGATCGACGTCACCGACCACGATCAGGATTGCATTCGCAGGCGTGTACCACTTGTCGTGGAATGCCTTCAGCATTGCGCCCGTAGTCTTGTCGAACGAGGGACGGGTCCCCAGTGGATCGTGGGCGTACGGTGTACCAGCGAACATCTCCCCATTCAGGCGGTCAATGAATTTGTAGGTCGGATTGGAGAGGTCCCGCGCCACCTCCTGCTCAATGGCGCCGCGCTCCTGGTTCCATTCTGTATCGGAATCGTCAATGCCCCGCAGACACGCGGCCTGCGCATGCAGCGCAACATCGGTATCGGCAGATGGCACGGTGTTGAAATACTGCGTAATGCTTTGCTGTGTGTCCGCGTCGAAATCGCCGCCCAGCAGTGCAAAGATGGCCGCGGCCTGGTCCGCGCTCATGCCTTGACAGCCTCGAAAGGCCATGTGCTCTTGAGCGTGTGCCATACCGGGGAAGCCTTCAGGAGTCTCATTGCCGCCCACCAGGTAATTGGTTTCAACGGTCACCACCGGCGCCAACGAATTACGGATGATAACCACCTTCATGCCGTTGGGCAGCGTTGCTTTCA
Source organism: Acidobacteriaceae bacterium (assembly GCA_030042915.1). The sequence goes on along the minus strand of JASHYS010000473.1, from coordinate 8,281 downwards.
GCGGCTGCTCGGCGCTGGACGCCTGCGCCGGTGCGGCGGCTTGCTGTGCGTTACCCAACTGCGTTTGAGCCGCGAGCTGCAACAGTGCCAAACTGATCATCGCTGTTAAGACCTGCGCAAACAGGCGCCGAAATTCGAACCAGATTCGCCGTTTCACATCAACCTCCACGTACTTGTTACTGTGCATGTTCAACCACCGGTGTGGCAAGAATTAGCCGATGGCGCTCAGTCTCCGGCTTTTGCAAGCGGGTCGCGAAAAACCGCCAAAGGGAAGCACTCTGAAAGATTTCGGGAATTGGCTGTTGCAGGCTGGGGTTCTCCGGCGGACGCCGGATACAGTCACTTCGGTTCTGCGATCGTGTGCCGGGTCAGCCTCAAAGATCCCTGCGCAAGGGAATTGCCTTTGGATGCGACGAGCCCTTCCTTGATGAGGAAGGGCTCGCCGCTCGTGTTCGTGTTCTGCGCCAGAGTTGCCCGCTATTGCGCCGGCGCCGCTGGCTTCTTCGACGCGTGACGCTGCGGCAGCGGCTTGCGTGCCTGCGGCTTCACCGCCGTCTCGTCTACCGGTGTCGTGCCGCTCACGTCGGTGCTGAACGTGGCGCCAGATGGCACCAGGTAATCCTCCACGGTCTGGCCTGGCGTCGATCCCGTAGCCACGCTGATGCGCGATGCATCAATGCCCTGCTCGGTCACCAGGTAGTCCTTGGTGTTCACCGCGCGTTGCGCCGCAAACTGGTCCACCGTGGCGCGTTTGTGTTTCGCCTGGTAGGCCTGTTGCTTCGCTTCCTTGGCTGCCTCATCCGGCGACTGCTCGCCCACGATCACCAGTTTGGCGTCAGCCTGCTGTTTCAGATCCAGGGCTACCTGGTCCAGGCAAGCCTTGGCTTCGTTGTCCACGCGCATGGGCCGCTTGGCGTCGCTGGCGAAGCTGATGGAGCACAACGCCTGGGTGTGCGGAGCCGGTGGCACATAGGGAGCCGCAATGGTGATGTTGGTGCTCGCCGTCGCCGTGTGGTTCTTGTCGTCAGACACGTTGCACGTGATGCCGACTACTCCCGTAGGCGCGCCCGCCGACGAGTACTCTGCCGTAGTACCGCTGCCCGTGACTGTGCCGGCCGAGGCCGAGTAGCTGTAAGTCAGCGGACGATTCTGCGGGCTGACGCCCTGCGCCGTAATGGTCGACGTCCCGCCCGGTTGGATGGTGGTCGGATTGGCCGAGCAGCTGATCGTCGGCGGCTCAAACGCCTTCACCGTAAAGCCGGCCGTACCGGTGGCCGTCTCCCAAGGCTTCAGCCCTTCCTTGCCCGGTTTGCCTTCCTTCACTGTGCACGTCACGTTATATTCGCCCGGCGCCAGCGACGAGGTGTCGATCTTGGTCGTGGTGTCGTTGCCGCTTGCGCCCGCCCCAGACCAGCCATAGATCACATGGTCCTTGGGATCGAGGCCGCCGGCCGTCGCCGTTACCGTCACCGGATCGCCCGGGTAGACCGCTTCCGGACTCGCCGAGCAGGCCAGCGTCACCGGTGGCGGCGGCGCGATGGTCCCGGCGTGAATCACCAGACCCGCACTCAAGCGAGCCGCATTGATGTTGGCGCGTCCGGCATATATCCCCGGGCCCCAATCGGCGTGCATGTACTCGTAATCGGCCTGAAAAATCCGGATAGCGACGTGATGATTAAACCACGGCGTCTCATAGTCCAGACCCCCGCCCGCAGTAAGGTCCGGACCCCATTTGTAGGGTTCAAATTCCGGTCCGCCAATCCGTGCGCCGCCAACCATGCCATGAATAAAAGGAGTGATGTTCTCCATAGGAAAGCGGAAGATGAGGCCAGCTGAGCCAGTCTGAAACCCGTCGTCGTTGCCTTCTGTACCGATATTGTTCCCGCAGCAGCTCTGTGTACCCCACTCGTGGATGCCGTATTCCACCTGGGCGCCGATGTAGTTGTTGAAGAAATAGGCGCCGCTGAAAAGACCGCCCAGGTTCACGGCATCGTAGTTTTCCGTCACGGGCACGCCGTTGCCATTGAGGGTTTGAACACTCCCGCTGGGGGCAAGATAGCTATAACCGAAGAATATGTCCCATCTCGATGGGTTGTTCTCGCCGCTGCTCGGCATTCCCTTCGCAGCTGGCGCGGCTTGAGCAACTAAGGCAACAGGCAATATAGACAGAAAACCCAAGGCCGCGAGGCGGCTTGCGGTTCTCAAGAGACGAATTGACATGCGTAGATCCTCCGCAGATTGAATGAAACAATGTGGAAAACGTGGAGTGAATCAGCTTTCTAAGTGGGCCTTCATGCTAATTCCCGACTGCTTTTGCACAGTGCGCAATGCAGCGGGCGTCTTACGGCACCATTTAACCTACCACAGGAGTAAACGGCAGAGCACACTTTATTCAATAAGTTGAGTCCAGCGACGTCAGCGTGCGTCACCATCAACGGTTACCTTGGTAACGCCAAAAGGACCCTCGCTTTCGATTGGCCTGCGCACCGCCGGCCAACGTGCACCAGGGAATTATTTAGGTGGAGTACCTATTAGCTAAATACCTTATCGGATCGACTGATCAGTCTTTCTGGTCGTGATTGCTCGTCTTTGTCGGCATAATCGGGGAGCTTCAAGAAATCCCAGCTCGCTTGCCGCCAGGATTGTCCAACCGGTGCGAAGCGCGCGACGTCCACGCCCCGTCTGCGTTCTGCTCGATGTTAGCTCACTGAAAATCAGGCTGCAAGCGGCGAATTAAATATCAAATTGCCCAGTGCGGATGCAAAAGCGGCTGACGTTTGGCAGTCCTGGCCAGCCCCTGCTCGCGTCCGGCGTCCGCAAGAATCCTGTTTCACCACAGGCCCCCGAACACTGAACTTTGCGGCGGTCGAGCGTGGAAACGAAGGAACTGGGAGCCCTCTTCAATAACACAAAAGGGTGCTCTTTTCCTCAGGCGTTCGGGGTTACAATGTACACTGTCAAAAAAAGTTGCAATCCGATTGCTGGTTTCTGCAACTTTTTGCCGAGCGTCGTGTAATTTGAAACAAAGCCATCTCGATCGCACGGTGTTCAAATTTTGCGACGAAAGTGGATTCGCGCTCTTCCGCAGCCGTTCTATGGAATTTTTCAGCTGCGTCCCTAGCTCAATTCCCTGTTTTCCTGCCTTGTGATTTTGGTTTTCAGTTGTGCGCATGCGCGACCGCAGCCTTCCGGCGAGGGGCAGCATGCGAAATTGAAGGAGATGCACAATGCGTTTCAAGTTGTCGGTGTTTCCCCTCTTGATCGTGTGCCTGGCGTATGCAGCGATCCCCGCCTTCTCTCAAGTCGTTCCCCAATATCAGAGGGGCGGCCTCAACCTGACGATCGGCGCAGGGCCCTCCAGTTGGGATGTTGATTGGGGGCACGGCCGTATGTTAGGAGGCGCGGTCTGGGCCGATTGGTACCCAGGAAGGATGCCGTCGTTTCTGCGGGGTCTCGGAGTAGAAGCTGAGGGCCGCGACATCAGCAAGGATCCAAACCTCAACGCTGGGCAGTATAACCAGCGTCAGGACACGGCGGGCGGCGGCCCTGTGTATGCGTGGCGTATCAGCGAGCGGTTCCACCCGATTATGAAAACCCTGGTTGAAGAGGGTAGCATCGATTTCTACCCGCTGCCCCATTACAGCCACGACACGCGCATGTTGATCGCTCCTGGCGGCGGCTTCGAGTTGCGGTTCTGGGGCCCGCTTTGGTGGCGCGGCGACTACGAGTATCAGTACTGGGTTGGACCGCTGCTGGGGAAGACCCTGAACCCGCAGGGATTTACCAGCGGCATCTCGTACGACTTCTCGCACTCCTACCAGAAGCACTGATGGCCTGTGCGGCCAACGCCAATGACCGCACTCCTGATGCTCAAGTGAAGGATCTCAATTTTACGCGCTCGCGAAGGCGCGCGGGCGGACTTTTCCCTGCCCGAAAATGGTAGTCTTGACCCTGTATGAAGCGCGAAAGCATCGTGGCCATCTCGCTTGCGCTCAGCGTCGCGGGTGTGCTTTCTGCTCGGTGCGGAGCACAGACAGCCACACAAACTCCAGCCGCGCCTTATTCTTCGCAGCCGCTGCCTTCGGATATCTCGGGAGCTTCGTACCCGACCAAACCGCTTTCACCTGCTGAGGCGCCCACTGCATTTTCGTTCAGCACTGAAGGTTTGGAAGGCGGAAACCCCATCGAGTACCGCACCAGAGGGCAGATGAGCGCGGAGGACCGCGCGCTGGCCGACAAGGCAGAAGGTGCAATCGGCGACGCGACGGCCTTTGCAGGCATCGATTTTAGCCAGGGGAATTGGAGCTACCAGCAACTGGTGTGCGCAGCGCTTCCGGGGCACGTACTTCTGCTTTATAAAGCCGATAACGGAGATGGAGACGTAACTCTGTTCTCCGCAGCCATTGCGCGTGCCGGCAACGGCCGGGTGCGCGTGATTCCCATCCAGCGTCGCGGGTTTGCGCCGTTTTCACCTGCTCCCGTCAACGGCCTTGCCATTGCGGCGTTCAACCGCATTCGCGCCGACGAGCCTGCGAACGAAAAACCCAAGTGGCTGGCAACTGCGCTTTGTTACGCCGCCCTCACCGGCCCTCGTCCCCAGATCTCTCCAGGTTCCGGGAAATCGACCCTGGCGGATTTTGCCGTCGAGTTTACACCGGCCATTGAGATTGAAAGGTTCGGGGGGGCCACAGTGCGGTTTGTCGACGTGGCAACGCCGCAGCAGCCGATGCAGTGGGCGTTGACCTTCGATCCCGCAGGGCAACTCGTTCGAGTTGACCATTCAGCCGCGCCTGCTTATCCCGTCAAGGCGCTTCCTTAGAAACTCACCTTGCGCTCTGGGTACCACGTCACCTGGATGTCGGTGGTGGTGACGGTCTGCTCGCCGGGCAGGTAGATGGGAGCCTTCCAGTGTTCCAGGGCGAAGCTGCCTTTGATCTCAAGGTCTCTAGCGACCCGCTTGACGGCCTCGAAATCGATGTCGTTGAGCGTGGTTCCGCCCGGTGTCCAGCAGGGGCTCTCGAACGTGCAGGTCGCGGTGGTATTCGTAAAGGTGCCGGGAATGAACTCGCTGGCAGCCTTCTGATTGCGCGCGCTCACCTGAAGCCACTCGTTGCCGCTCAGGTGATAGGTGATCCAGGCCTGCCCGCCCTTGTCGTTGCGCCCGATCCAATCGCCAAAGAGCTGGCCCTGGTTGGTGTATCCCTGCTTCTCGATCACTTCGTAGTACATGAAGCGCCCGAATGTATTGGAACCCGGATCAACAGCCGCCGGAGCGGTGGACGCCGCCTCTACGCGCACATCGAGTCTGGCGATACCCGGGACGTGCGAGAGAAACAATCCGGGCCGGATCGCCGCGCGGCGTGGCGCGTCGATGGGTGAGACGTCGTCGTGTACTTCGGAATCGCAGTAGAGCGTGAACCAGTTGCGAACCCAGGGCAAGCGCCACGAAAAGTCGAAGGCGCCGAAGCGCGCTCCCGGATCCTCAGGACCAAACTTCACTCCTTCGTTGTTGGGAGAAGACACGCTGAAAAAGCTCTTCAAAAATGTGTGCAGAGTCACCGGCGAATGCCCTTCGCCGCCAAAAAGCGCCGTGCGCTCAAAGCCGAATTCCAGATCGCGCAAGGGCCTGAAGCTGATTTTCTCTACGTGCACCCAGGGATCGCCGGGGTTGGTGACGTTTTGAAGGGTGGGCGAGGGGTTGGCCTCATACGCTGGATCGGGCATGAAATTGTGGCCGCGTAGTGCGCCGAGCATGAACTCGTAGCGGAACGGACCGGTGAGGCGCGAGAGTAATGGAATATGGAGCGGCTCAATGCGATTGATCTCGAACGAGTAGAAATTCTGCGCGTTGTTTGAAAACGCCATGCTTGAGCCTTGCGCCGGCCCAAGCCACTGATCGTGCTTGCCGAATGAGAAGACGTGATTGAGGTATTGATAGGAGAGATACGCCTCGAGGAAGCGGCCCTGGGTAGCAGTAGAGATAGGGCCCATTGGAATCGTGGGCTGTTTGTAGATCGCAGTCGTATTCGCATACGGAGGCGAGTTGGACGGCACGTAAAACAGCGTGAGGTCCGCGTAGGTGAGCGCCTGGGCCAGTGCGGTGGAGTAGCCGGTTGCCGAGGGTGCACCCTGAAACTCGCCGCGCACGTAAAAGGCAAAGCGCCCGCTGGTCGCGTAGCCGCTCGCGCCCGAGTAATTGTTGAACCCGTTCTCGAAGGGACGGCCGTAGTCGTTCACAATGCTCGACCCGAGATGATAGCTGTCATCGAGCGGCGTGCCGCTGATTCCGCGCATGAGCGTGTAAACGGATTCGACGCGCATGCCGCCCTGGTGCGGGCCGCAGGGCCCCTCCATGTCGGAGCGCAACTCGCGGTTGACAGCGTCGTAGATTTTGCGCGCTTCATCGGCACCGGGATCGCCGCCCGCTTCGCTGCTCTCAATCAGGTCGCCGGCCTCTTCCAGCATGCGCATTACACTGGTCCGCGTCCACGGGCGCAGACCCAGATAGAGTGTGTCCACATAGCCCAGCGAATACATGCGAAGCATGGCGGGATAGATCCAGCTGTCCACTGGAATGTAGGGCGAACCCAGCGTTGCAGGCTGGCAAACTGCAGCCGGAACGGCAGCGGTGTTGGTGGTCTGTGCGGCGGCTTGGGCCGGCGCGGGCGATTGAGCTCTGAGCGATCCTGCCCCTGCAAAGATGAAGGCAAATCCTAACCCACATGGCATCCAGGATGCCATCCAACCTTTACAGCAAGCGATCATCACTCCCCACTTTATCACTCCAATTTGGCGCATCGTGTGGCCATTGTCCTCATTCGCGAACCGCCTTCCCGAATCTGCCAGTGTAGCGGCGGATCACGTCGAAACGGTCCATAACTATGCAGTAGTCTGTGGCCGTGGCTGAAAACCGGAAAGCACTGGCTACAGATTTTCATTGTTCATTCCGTAAAAACTGCTCCGCCCTCAGCCTTTTACGACGCGTCAAAATGAGCAACTACAGGGTCGCTGCGCAGCATCGAATACCAATGAGGATTTGCGGTGAGGCCCCGGCCAAGTCGCTGGCGACCGATGTCACACCGAATGACGCTTCGCAGGTCTACGTCGCCACATTGCAGCTGGAAACTTCAGTCAACGGAGGAACCCTCAGCCCCGGCGCCACGCAGGCGCCGCTCGCCAGCGGAACCGTGACTTACTCCGGCTCAGGCGGCCCAAACGGGTCGTTGACATTCACCTTGAATGAAGCGCCGGCCAATCTCACCTTTTCGCCCGTAGAAGGCACCATTGAGGAGGGTGGCTCCGACAATTACCAGATGTATAGCAGCAGCGGCCGATCCGCATTCACCACCAACAGCTCGGGCGGCCTCACCTTCACGGTCCTGCAGGATGGCGCCTTTGGCGACATCTTCAGCGTCGACCCGGCGAGTGGTTACGACCAGGGTTACATGGGAGGCTTCTGGATTCCTTAGCTATTCTCGGCTCGGGCGCTGGGAAACCCTCGCCGGCGTCCGGGCCGGTTTTCCAGTGATTTACCTTGGGCGCATTTTGATTTAGACGGCTTCAAAGCGCCGGGGTATTAGCAAGTTCGATTCATCACTTGAATTTTGCTCACGGGACGGCGCTCACAGATGGATCGTTCTTTGTAACCTACGCTTAATTCACAAAATCGCATTCCGCGTTTTTGTGCAAGTTAGACGCATGCCAAGACGCAGCACGAGCGCGCTAGAACCCTTTTGGTGATTCCGCATGCGAAGGAGCAAGAATGAAATGCGATTCCTGTTCTTCCAACCGCATGCAGCGGTCACGAATCCGTGTCCGCATTGTTGATATTCTGCGTTTATTTCTGTTGCAGCTACCGGTTCGATGCCACTCCTGCTATGAGCGGGCCTATGCATCGGTCTATGCTGTTTTGAGGCTGAGTCTTGGAAGGAGGAAAATGCGCAGGAGTGAGCGGCTGGCCGGGAAGGTCGACGGAAACTCGGCTGCGGCCTGAGACGGCGCGATTTGCCCCGCCGGCTCAAAACCAAGTCCGAACGATCGCAATACTTCGGCCTGGAGGTAAAGTCACTCAGCCTTGGCGATGGTTCGAGCTTTCAACCTGACTGCCGGCACGCCAGCGTAGACCGTCCATGGCTCCAGATCGTGGCCGGCCACCGAGCCCAGCCCCAACACGGCGCCTTCGCCTACGTTCACACCCGGCGACACGGATGCGCGCGCGCAGATCCATGAATATGCGCCCAGACGCATGCTGTAAGAGACCATGGGAAAGTCAGGATGGTTA
>JASHYS010000472.1 GCA_030042915.1 Acidobacteriaceae bacterium | reverse complement strand
AGTTGGCCTTCTACAACGACCTGTGGGAGCAGGCAGCAAGCCAGGGCATGAGCGTGTTTGTGGCATCGGGCGACGCGGGCGCGGCTGGCTGCCAGTCCGGTGACGACGCCATGGGGTCGCAAGCGGCAGTGAATGGACTGTGCAGCTCGCCCTATGCAACCTGCGTGGGCGGAACGGAATTCAACGAGGGAACGAACCTTGCGCAATACTGGTCGGCGGCGAATGCGGCCAATGGCGGATCGGCGCTGGGCTACATTCCCGAGGAGGTGTGGAACGAGAGCGCGCTCAGCGGCGGAACTGATTTGTGGGCATCGGGCGGAGGCCTGAGCACGGTTTATGAGCGGCCCGAATGGCAGGCGGGGCTAAGCGGCGCTAGCGCGGCCAAAGGCATGCGCGCTGTGCCCGATGTGGCCCTGTCGTCCGCAGATCATGACGGGTATTTCATGGTTGAGGATGGATCGCTCTGGATTGTTTCGGGAACTTCAGTCTCGGCGCCATCGTTTGCAGGCATCATGGCGCTGGTGGTCCAGAAGCAGGGCGGAAAGGGGCAGGGCCGCGCGAATCCCGGTCTCTATTCGCTGGCTGCGGCTGTGAACACTCCGTTTCATATCACTCCGCAGGGAAACAACAGCGTGCCGGGTGTAGCGGGTTTCACAGCCAATGGCGCAGCATACAACCTGGCCACCGGCCTGGGATCGGTGGATGCGGCGCTGCTGGTGAACGGATGGGGTGCGCCGCAGCACAATTGCTCGCGCTTCGGCTTGCTGCCGGTGCGATGCCGTCCGCCACGCCGGATGCCGATTCTGTTGGGCGAACCGTGAGCTGATCGCTGGACGGCCGAATGAGAAGGCGCCTATTTGAAGATGGCGAAGGCTTCCTCGATGCGCGTTGGTATGGAGGACTGAGGGTCGGGAAGGTTGTAGCCGATCTCGAGGACCGCAGCCGGTGGCGTAGGGAGTGCTTTGAGCGCGCTGGCGGTAGCGGGCCAATCGATAGTGCCGTCGCCGGGCCACAGGTGCTCATCGTTGGCGCCGTGATTGTCGTGTACATGAACTGAGACGATGCGGTTGCCGAGGGCCGCGATGGCCTCTGCCACTCCGACGGTGATGTGCGCGTGACCCACGTCGAGGCAGATGCCGACATTGGATAGGTGGCCCATCTGGAGGATGGTCACGAGGCGCTCGGGGGTGGTGGCCTCGCTGAGGAGATTTTCGACCAGAAGGCGGACACCGAGCGGCCCGGCAAAGGCCCCCAGGTGCTCGAGCGCGGTGAGAGCCAGTTCAATGGTTCGCTGCGACCATCCGTCGTTCTTTTCGCCCAAGTGGACGATAAGATAGCGCAGCGGAATCTGATCGGCAGTTTCGAGCGCGCGCTTGATCTCATCCATGGCATCGATGCGGCGCGATTTTTCAGGGTGCAGCAGATTGACGTAAGGCGCGCCGGCACGGCCCATCTCGCGGTCGGGATAGAGCGGGGCGTGCATGGAAAAAGGCTGAAGCGAATTGGAACTGAACCACTCGGCCAGCTCGGCCACGCTTTCACGGCTGGTGTAGTCGAAGTGCTGGCGCGCGGCAAACAACTCCACCCCTTGGGCGCCCGCGCGCTCCGCCAGTTCAAGCAGGCCCGGATGCAAACGATGGTTTAGAAAAAGATGAGTCGACAGAACACGCAGCATGATGGGAGAGGCCTCTTCGCCCGCCGGATGTGGAGCGCTACTGCTATTCTCGCATCCTCAAAGCGGGGGAGGGCGGGAGGGCTGCAACTGGAAAATGGCCGGCGACCGATGAGGCCGCCGGCCTGGTCTAACGACAACGTGCTGGGGGAGGGTTTCGGGCAATTTCGAGCGTGACACCCAAAGCTTTCGCTTCGGAAACTAGCCCGCGCCCGACATGGCGAGCAATTAGGTTGCGGCGTTTGCTTCTCCGCTCATGATTGAGCGCGAGGAACAGCGCACACTTACACAGATGCGTACCGCCGGCGCAAAGTTGCCCGATCAGAGGCACTGGAGCGGATATCATCGAGATGGTGATTTCGAAACCCGGGCGAATGCGGCTCGGGTCTCCTGCGGCCGGCATGGTTGACGAAATCTGCTCCGCTTTGGGGCTGGTAGCTCGGTTTTTTTGAGGGGTTTGAGCAAGTGGACGATGTTTTATGGATTGAAGGAGATCCGAAGGTCAAACTGGCGATTGTGTTGAAGCCGCGCGGAGACGACTGGCTTCGAGACGATCTGATTCAGATCAGGCGGGACGGGGTGGGAACGCTGGTTTCGATGCTCGAACCCCAGGAAGCGATCTGGCTTGGACTCGGAGACGAGGGACGTTTTGCCGAAGAACTTGGAATGCAGTTCCTTTCGTTTCCGATTCCCGACGTGCATGTGCCCTCGAACCGGGCCACATTCTCCGCCTTCGTTGCGAACCTGGCCGATCGCCTGCGCAGCGGCGAGCACATCGGCCTGCACTGCCGGGGAAGCGTGGGCAGGGCTCCGCTGACGGCAGCGTGCACGCTGGTGCAACTGGGATGGACAGCGAGGGCCGCAATTGCCGCGATTCAGGCGGCCCGCGGGTTTCCCATTCCCGATACCGAGGAGCAACTGCGCTGGATTCTGAACTACAGGCCGCAGCCGTGAATGTGCAGGCGCGCAGCCCGGTGATCGATCTGAGTTTTCCGCATAACTGGCACGCGGAGATATTGGCGGCGCGGCCGTTGATTCTGCCGCCACGGCACTTCGTTTATCCGCGGGAAGCCGAAGAAGTGGAGCGCGGGGCGCTGGAGGTGATGATCCGGCCCGATGTGCCCGGCGGCGGGAACATTGATCCGCAGCCTTTTCTGGCCACATGCGCGCTGGGCTTTCGCGACGCGGCTGCACCGACCGGAGTATGGTCTGCGCCGAGGCTAGAGGAGATCTGCGCGGTCGCCGGAGGGTATGCGT
>JASHYS010000471.1 GCA_030042915.1 Acidobacteriaceae bacterium | reverse complement strand
ACTGGCCATGGGAATGGCCAGCGTGGTTCTCAGCTCGGGTTGCGCGGTGCACGCGCGTGTCTACGATCCTTACTACCACGACTACCATGACTGGAATGGCGAGACGGTGTACTACAACCAGTGGGAGCACGACACGCACAGAGACCACATGGACTTCAACAAACGCAGCAAAGACGATCAGAAAGCCTATTGGGACTGGCGCCACAGCCAGCAACACTGATCAGCGCAGTCGCGCTTCCTATTTCCAAGATTCTTCGCCGGCCGTTTGCGCGCGCTCGACGATGAGGACTGGAATGCCATCGACGATAGGATAGGCGCGATGGCAGGTTGCGCAGATGACGCGCGCGCCCTGGAGGCGCAGATTGCCATAGCAGGCAGGACACGCGAGCCGGGTGAGTGCATTCCGGTCAAACCACTCGTGCGGCGCCGGCATGTCGGCCATAGTTATGACCTCGATCTCTGTTCTGATGTCCGCGGGCTACAAACCCAGATCCCTGATCATTGGATGGTGGCGTCGGTATCGCCGCGGTGATCGGTGCGGGGCCGGCCGGCGAAGGCCTGCTCGATGCGCTCATTGGCGCCGGAGCGCGAGAACTCATGGGCCACGCGGATGCCGTTGTAGATGGCGACTTCGTTGGAGGAGCCGTGACCGATGATGCAGACGCCGCGCACGCCAAGCAGGGGCGCGCCGCCGTACTCGGTGTAGTCGAGCTGGCGGCGAAAGTCGTTGAAGGCGCGGCGTGACAGCAGGGCGCCAACCTGCGCGGTCACGGTGCGGTTCAGCGATGTGCGCAAGGCGTCGCGCACAAAGCGGCCGATGCCTTCGCTGGTTTTGAGGGCCACGTTGCCCACGAAGCCGTCGCACACGATGACGTCGGCATGGCCGTTGAAGATGTCGCGGCCTTCCACATTTCCGATGAAGTGGATGGGCAGAGCCTTCAGCAGCGGTAGCGCCTCGCGCGTGAGGTCGTTGCCCTTGCTCTCTTCTTCGCCGATGGAGAGCAGGCCGACCCGCGGCTTGACGATTTTGAGCACGCTGCGGGCATACATCTCGCCCATCACGGCGAACTGCTCGAGATTATGCGCCTTGCAGTCAACGTTCGCGCCCACATCGAGAAGCACGCAGGGCACGCCTTTTGACGTGGGCATGGGAGTGGCCAGGGCAGGCCGATCGACGCCGGGCAAACCGCCGAGGACCATTTTGGCCGTGGCCATGGCCGCTCCGGTGTTGCCGGCAGTCACAAAGCCGGCGGCCTTGCCCTCGCGCACCAGTTTCAGGCCAACGCGTATGGAGCTGTCGCGCTTGGAGCGCACGGCGTGCGCGGCCTTTTCGTCCATGCCGATGCGCTCAGAAGCGTGGTGGATGACGATGGGCAGGTCCTCGTTTTCCAGGTGCTCATCGAGAAGGTCGCGCAGCTCCGCCTCGGGTCCCACGAGATGGACGCGGACAGGCAGAGCGCGGCAGGCAAGGATGGCTCCGCGAATCTCCGGCTCGGGGGCCTTGTCGGAACCAACGGCGTCAAGGACGATGTCGGTGAGCATCGCAGTCGAAGAGGGCTACTTTTCTTCTTTCACGTCGAGCACGGCACGGCCTTGGTACTTGCCGCATTTGGGGCAGGCGCGATGAGGCAACTTCTTTTCGTGGCATTCTGGGCACTCAGAGAGGCCCACCGCGGAGAGAAAATCGTGGGCGCGGCGGTTGGCAGAACGGCGCGTGGAGTGGCGCCTTTTCGGATTCGGCATGGCTAAGTTCTTAGTCCTTTCAACTGAAAGCGGCTCGTATTTCCCACAGTCGGCCGCATCCTGCTGCGAACCAGGAACTGTGAACGACGGGCTTACGACTTGATCCGGCTGCGCAGCGTAGTGAGCGCCTCCCAGCGGGGGTCTGCCGGACCCTCATCGCAGGTGCAAGGCTGGGTGTTGCGGTTCGCGCCGCAGCGGGGACAAAGTCCTTTGCAGTCAGGCTTGCACAGCGTCCTGACCGGCAGGGACAACAACACCTGCTCGCGCAGCACATCTTCAAGCAACAGACTGTCCTTTTGATAATAACCGATTTCGGTCTCAGGCGCCGAAATTGAGCGCTCGGGAGCGCCGGCGTCGGCTCCGACAGGACGGAAAATGAGGTCGAACTCGGCGGCGAGCGGGATATCGACCGGCTCAATGCAGCGAGCGCAGGGAACCCGGAACGTGCCCGCGTAGCGGCCCTGAAGGCGGATGTCGGGGACGATTTCCCTTGGCCCACGGTGCTCATGAATTACCTGGGCGCGGCCCGAGGTGGCAAGTCCGCCGACCTGCTCGGCCTCATCGCCAAAGTTGATGGTGCCGGGGGCAAGTTCGAGATCGAATTCGACCGGTTCGCGCTCGAGTTCGAGGATCTTGAATTCCATACCTTGAGCGTAAAGCAGCGAACGGTGAAAAGGGAATAGCGAACGAAAGCCGGAGGGAAATGCAGCGTTCTGCCCGGCGAAATTGCGGGATTTCGACCCCATAAAGTTGTAGTTTCGGCGAAATCGAGTGGAATTCCTTTCCTCTGCAACCACCCCTAGACTTTTTGTTGATCCTGGTTCCCTGCGGTGCCAAGGCTTCCCCATTAGGGCTCTCAGCACGAAGATCGCTACACGCGCATCGCTGGTTCCGAGGCTTTGAACCCATGCGTATAAGCAACCTCTTGGTGTTAATGGCGTCGGGTGCATTTGCTGTATGCGCCAGCGGAGAAAGCGTCACCGGCACAATTTCCATTACCAAGAAACTGACCAAGCGCAACGTGACTCCGGACGTTTCGGTGTATCAGCGCGGGACGGCTGTAGAGCTGGGCAAGGATCCGCAAGCGGACCCGCTGGTGTTCGAACGATCGCGGGTTGTGCTTTACCTGGAAGGTCCAGGGCCTGCAGGCTCAGACGCCACGGTGCAGGTCGCGCAGCTCGATCGCCGCTTTGTCCCGGACCTGGTCGTGATTCCAGCAGGATCCACGGTGTCGTTTCCAAATATGGATCCGATC
>JASHYS010000470.1 GCA_030042915.1 Acidobacteriaceae bacterium | reverse complement strand
GGAATCGTTCAACGTGCTTATCCGCGAGCTGCAGTCGCTGTGCCTTGACGTGGAGTTGATCAAGCGCGCGGATATAGCCAAGAAGGCCCCGGCGCCGGAAGTGGCGGCGGTGGCGGATTGAAGCACAGCCTCCAGCTGTTGGCTTCCAGCCTTTAGCTTCATCGTGGCTGAGCCGGCAGCCGAGGCAATGCAGAGTTTACGGAATGTGCAGGCCGTTTCTTAAGCGGGCACGTTCCACCGAAAAGTGAACCGCTTCCCAAGCCCGGGAAGCAAGAGCTGGCAGCTAGTAGCTGGAAGCTAGCAGCTGGGAACCGGAGGGTTACCTTGTTCCGTTCCAACCCGTTTGAGCTTACGAGCCCCATTACCGACTTCGACGCTATCCGCATCATGCTGGCCTCGCCGGAAAAGATCCGCAGCTGGTCGCATGGCGAAGTCACCAAGCCGGAGACCATCAACTACCGCACTTTCAAGCCGGAACGCGACGGCTTGTTCTGCGCGCGTATCTTCGGCCCGGTGACCGATTGGGAGTGCTTGTGCGGCAAGTACAAGCGCATGAAGCACCGCGGCGTGATCTGCGACAAGTGCGGTGTGGAAGTGACCGTGAGCAAAGTGCGCCGCGAGCGCATGGGCCACATCGAGCTCGCCTCGCCCTGCTCGCACGTTTGGTTCTTCAAGGGTCTGCCTTCCAGGATTGGCCACCTGCTCGACATCTCGCTGCGCGACCTCGAGAGCATTCTCTACTTTGAGTCGTACGTCGTGGTCGATCCCGGCGACGCACCGGTCCGCGATCGCGAGATCATCAAGGATGAAAACCGTTTCCGCGAGCTCGACCAGCAGTTCCGGCCCTCCGGCTTCAAAGCCATGATGGGCGCCGAAGCCATCAAGGAGCTGCTCAAGCGCGTAAACGTCGACGAGCTGGCTATGGAGCTGCGCGAGCGCATGAAGACCGAGACCTCGGCGCAGAAGAAGCTGAAGTTTGCCAAGCGCCTGAAGGTGGTGGAGGCATTCCGCAAGAGTGCCAACAAGCCGCAGTGGATGATTCTCGACGTGCTGCCGGTGATTCCGCCCGAGCTGCGGCCGTTGGTGCCGCTCGATGGCGGGCGCTTTGCCACCTCCGACCTCAACGACCTCTATCGCCGCGTGATCAACCGCAACAACCGCTTGAAGAAGCTGATGGACTTGCACGCGCCCGAAGTGATTGTGCGCAACGAAAAGCGCATGTTGCAGGAGGCGGTGGACGCGCTGTTCGACAACGGCCGCCGCGGCCGCATTCTGCGCGGAGCCAACAATCGCCCCCTCAAGTCGCTCTCTGACACGCTCAAAGGCAAGCAGGGCCGCTTCCGCCAGAACCTGCTGGGCAAGCGCGTCGATTACTCCGGCCGCTCGGTCATCGTGGTGGGCCCGGAACTCAAGCTGCACCAGTGCGGGTTGCCCAAGAAGATGGCGCTTGAGCTGTTCAAGCCCTTCATCTATCACCGGCTTGAGCAGACCGGACAGTGCACCACCATCAAGCAGGCCAAGGAAATGGTGGAGATGCAGGAACCGGTGGTGTGGGACATCCTGGAGGAGGTCATCAAGGACCATCCCGTGCTGCTCAACCGCGCTCCCACGCTGCACCGGCTGGGCATTCAGGCCTTCGAGCCGGTACTGGTGGAAGGCAAGGCCATCAAGATTCACCCGCTGGTTTGCACCGCGTTCAACGCGGACTTCGACGGTGACCAGATGGCAGTGCACATTCCGCTTTCGCCTGAAGCGCAGATTGAAGCCAGCGTGCTGATGCTGGCCTCGCACAATATTCTGTCGCCGGCCAGCGGCCAGCCCATCACCGTGCCCACGCAGGATATGGTGCTGGGGCTCTACTACCTGACCAAGGCCAAGAAAGGCGCCAAAGGTGAAGGCCGCGTGTTCGCCAACACCGAAGAGATCCTGATGGCATTGGAGGCAGGCGAGGTGGAGACGCTCTCGCCCATCCGGCTGCGCTACTCGGGCAAGGTGCTCGATATGACCACCGCCTACGACGATCAGGACCTGACTCACACCGAACCTGTGGATTTCGACAAGGAGTATCTGTCCACCACCGTGGGCCGCGTGATTCTGAACGACGCGCTGCCTGCTGGCATGCCCTACATCAACGGACTCCTGAAGAAGAAGGGCATCGGGCAACTGGTGAACTACTGCAACCAGAACCTGGGCCTCGAAACAACGGTGGGCATGCTCGATCGCATCAAGGCGCTGGGATTCCAGTACGCCACGCGCTCGGGACTGTCTGTCGGGCTCGACGACATGGTCATCCCCAAGACCAAGTACAGCGTGGTCGATGAGGCCGACAAGAAGGTGATCGAGGTCCAGAAGCAATACATGGACGGCGCCATCACCAATGGCGAGCGGTCCAACAAGGTCATCCAGATGTGGTCTGCTGTCACCGACCAGGTGGCCGACGAAATGTTCTCGAACATGAAGAAGGCCGACGAAGAGGGAGCCATGAATCCGATCTACATCATGGCCGACTCCGGCGCCCGTGGATCGAAGCAGCAAATCCGGCAGTTGAGCGGCATGCGCGGGCTGATGGCCAAGCCCAGCGGCGAAGTCATTGAAACACCCATCACGGCGAACTTCCGCGAAGGGCTTACGGTGCTGGAATATTTCATTTCGACGCACGGCGCGCGCAAGGGCCTGGCCGACACGGCTTTGAAAACGGCCGATTCGGGCTACCTGACACGCCGGCTGGTCGACGTGGCGCAGGATGTCATCGTGACCGAGCAGGATTGCGGCACGCTCGAAGGCATCTACGTAGGCTCCATCGTGGAGTCGGGCGAGATCATCGAGCCGCTGCGCGACCGCATCATCGGCCGCGTGTCGCTGGAGCGGATCAAGGACTACGACGGCAACGTGGTGGTCGAGGTGAACCAGCCCATCGACGAAGAAATCGCGTCGGCGATTCAGGGTGCGGGCGTGGAGCGCGTGAAGATCCGTTCCGTGCTCACCTGCGAGTCGCGGCGCGGCGTCTGCGCGCTATGCTACGGACGCAACCTGGGCTCCGGCCGGATGGTGGAATTGGGCGAGACCGTGGGGGTCATCGCTGCCCAATCCATCGGCGAGCCGGGCACACAACTCACCATGCGCACCTTCCACGTGGGCGGCACGGCCAGCCGCGTGGCCGAGGTTTCGCGCCTCGACGCCAAGAACAATGGCTTCGTGCGCTTTATCAACCTGAACACGGTGGAAAGCAAGGAAGGCGTGCTGGTGGCCATGAACCGCTCCGGTTCCATCGCCATCGTGGACGAACGCGGCCGTGAAAAGGAGCGCTACCAGGTGGTGTACGGCGCGCGACTGCGCGTGCGCGAGGGCTCGGTGGTCAAGCTGGGCGACGTCCTGGCCGAGTGGGATCCTTACACGTACGCCATCCTGACTGAGATCGGCGGCACGGTGCAGTTCAAGGACCTGCAGGAAGGCATCACGCTTAACGAGGAAGTGGACGAAGTCACCGGCCTCTCGCGCTGGGTGGTTGCCGACTCACCGGACGAGAAACGGCAGCCGGCGATTGCCATCAAGGGAGCGAAAGCCAGCAAGCGCTATCTGCTGCCGCGCGGAGCGCACCTGATGGTGCAGGATGGCGACGAAGTTGGCCCGGGCGACGTGCTGGCCAAGATTCCCAAGGAAAGCACGCGTACCAAGGACATCACGGGTGGTCTGCCGCGCGTGGTTGAGCTCTTTGAGGCGCGCAAGCCGCGCGAAACCGCGATCATTTCTGAAATCGACGGTGTGGTGCGGTTCGGCGAAGTCTCCAAGGGGCAGCGCAAAATCTACGTGACGGCCGACAACGGCGACGAGAAGGAATACTCGGTGCCGCGCGGCATTCACGTGAACGTGCAGGAGGGCGAGCGGCTGCGCGCCGGCGACCCGTTGATGGACGGCCCGCTGAACCCGCACGACATCCTGGCCGTGCTGGGTGAGAAAGAGCTGCAGGCCTACCTGGTGAACGAAATCCAGGAGGTCTACCGGCTGCAGGGCGTAGCCATCAGCGACAAGCACATCGAAGTCATCGTGCGGCAGATGTTGCGCTGGGTGCGCATTGACGAGGTGGGCGACAGCAACTTCCTGCTCGAGCAGCAGGTCGATCGCTTCCGCTTTCACGAAGAGATGGAGCGGGTGTTGGCCGATGGTGGCCGGCCTCCCATGGGCCGTCCGCTGCTGCTGGGCATCACCAAGGCATCGCTCTCCACCGACAGCTTCATCTCGGCCGCCAGCTTCCAGGAGACCACGCGTGTTCTCACCGAAGCCAGCATCAACGGCGCGGTCGACAACCTGCGCGGCTTGAAGGAAAACGTGATCGTGGGGCGGTTGATTCCCGCGGGCACAGGCCTGGAATACTACCGCAACGTGCAGCTTTCGCCCGAGCTTGAAGAGGCTGCGGCCCGCGTGCAGCAGGAAGTGCACGCCGAGATCGAGGCTGCCGAGCGTGAGCTGGAGATGATGCGGCAGGAGGGCGAAGCCGAGGAGATGGCCGCCGAGTAACGACGGTTGTCAGTCCTCAGATGTTAGTCATCAAACTAGGCCCGGCGAAATGCCGGGCCTTTTTGCCTGCAGAATTGGAATGCCAAATCGGGGGTTGCACAGCAGGGGCGGACTGGGAGCAAAAGCTCTTTGCTTAACGGCTGCCCCTCCGCGTTAAGGCGTCGTCGGGCAGAACTTCCACTGTGTGGCTCTTGCCCGACCGGGTGTACTTGGCTACGTACATAGCGGCATCGGCGGCGTGCATCAGGCTGTCGGCTGAAGCCGCGTCCTCAGGGTAAAGGGCCACGCCCACGCTGGCCGAGCCTCTAAGCACGAACCCATCCCCCAGAAATGGTTTATCGAAGCAGCGTTCCAGGCGGGCGGCGATCTCCTCCACCTGTGCGCGATTGTGCACGTCAGGGATCAACGCCGCGAACTCGTCTCCGCCCAGCCGCGCCAGGGTATCGCCGGGCCGCAGTTGATGTTTCATGCGCTGCGCCGCCTCCTGCAAGTACCGGTCGCCCACCAGGTGGCCATGGAGATCGTTCACCTGCTTGAATTCGTTGAGGTCCACGAAAATGACCCCAAACTTGCCTGACGACTGGCGCGCATCGATCATCATCGCGTTCAGCGTCTTCTCCATGGCAAAACGATTCTGCACATCCGTGAGCAGATCGAACTCGGAGCGGTGCACCAGGTCGGAGTAGAGGTGGGAGGTTTCAATGGCCAGTGTGGCCAATTCGGCAGCCATTGCCAGCGCCTCCTTCTCTACGCGGTGTGATTTGGTGCGGGCGTTAAATGCGGCATAGATGCAGCCGTGCGGTGGGCCGGAACGCGATTCAATCGGTTGCTCGGCGGTGCGCAGCGAGTCGGACTCGAGACGCTGGGGGCGGTTCCCGACTATAGCTCCATCGGCAACCTGACACCAGCAGGGCGCTCCATTCAGGCGCATCGATACCAGCTCCGTGATCCGGTCAAGAATCGGAGCTAACGGTTTCGAGTGATTGATGTCTTCCAGAATTTTGCTACGGCGTTGCTCAACATAAGCCAGCGAAACGATCTGGCGGCGTGTTTTCAGCTCCAGCAGCCAGCCTCGCGCACCAAGCAGCAGAGCCAGCAAAAGAAGCAAAGTTGCCAACTCCGTAACGTGACTAATGTTCAGCCAGGGCGGACGGTCGGCAATCTGGATATCGTTGTCGCTGCGCATCAGGATGTTGAAGGGCACTTCGCCGTTGAAAGGGTTTGCGTCGGTGAGCATGCAAATGCCGGTGACACGAATGCGCGAGCCGGGAGGAACCTGCTTCAGGGGGGGGAGCGCAGAGTGATTCAACGGTTTAGGGTGACGCAGGATGGCTGAAAAGAGATACCCGCCGTGCTCCAGAACATATTCATCCTGCGTGGCGAGACGCACCTGGGCAACCACCTGGCCCTCAATGGATACAAGATCGAAGCTGTGACTCGCGGCGTTGTTACCGCCCAGGGCGAGGTCGCGCCACGTGAACAGCGAGGGATTCACTGGAGCCTGAACCAAAGTGTCGCGGACTTCGCTGCGCGTCAGAGTGAGGAAACCATTCTGTACATCCGGAAATCCAATGGCGCTGGCACGATCGCCAATGCGCAAGGGGCCGTAATTTTCGGTCGCGATCCAGAGGCTTTTAGGGCCGTCCTGCAATACCAGGGCCACTCCCGGCTCATAATAGGTGATGGTCCCTTCAACGCGCAGCCGCTGCGAGTCTTCCACTGGCCGGTAGCCCTCAATCACCCGGTCCATCGGCGTAACCGGCAACATCCAGGGGTCGGAACCGGCGCGCTTGAGAATCTTGATGCCGGTCATCGACCCCACGTTGAGCAGAATGCCGGTTTGCTGCATCTTGTTATCGAAGTGTTCCGATGCTACGCCCGTGACTTCGACCTCGGCGTCGAGCAGGCCCTTGAGGTCATTCTCATTGGCGCTGTCGACGTTCGCGTCCACCTCTCCTCCATCCACGAACATCTGCAAAAAAAGCGTCGGGGTCCCGGAAGCCGGGCTCGGGGCCAGGTCGTCGGAGCGGACACGCGCGCGAACGGTGACGTACTTGCAATCGGTCTCGGCCCGCACCATCTGCTCGAACGTAGGCCGCAGCGGAATAGGCAACGCGCCGTGACCCACGCGCGTGATGTCATTGCTTTCCACATAGGGGCGGAAGCTTGCGTGCGTGGTTCCCCGCACCACGACACGGTCGCCGGGTACGAGGTTCAGAGTGCTGGGAGCATCAACATAGATGGCGTCGCCGCCGTCCTGGACGAACAGGTTTCTTTCATAGCCTCTGTAGTAGGTAACCGTCGCTTCGAAGAAGACAGGCTGGTGTTGGCTGGCCTCGGCGTTGGTCAGGGCGGCAACTGCGCGCAGGGTGGTCAGGGGGGCAGGGGTAGCCGCTCGCGTCACGGGAAACGCTGAAAGCAAAATGGCAGCCGCAGAGACCAATCGTTTCATGAAGTCGAGCACCGTGCCACCCAAGCGGTCTCCACTCGTGCGGTCTGTTCGCGCGGTTCCTGCCCCGCAGCAAGGAGAAGGCGAACAGCGGGGTAAAGCTCCCCAGGTGGTAATGATGGGTTTTGACCTGCAGTTATCTTATCTGCCCGGAAACATTTGAAAATAACACTTTTGTTTGCATCGGAATGGGGCTCCTGCGACGAGCTTCCGGGTTTGGGAATGTAGCCGGAAACCCGCCGATTTTGGGGTCCCTGGCGCCCCCGAAGGGACGGGGTTCCCGGCTTCTCGGAGAGGCTCCCCCGAAAGGGTAAGAAAAGCACCGGGCGCGAGTTCTAAACTGGGAAAGACCGCCATGACGAAGCGTAAACCACCATCGATCCCGGTTACGCGCTACGGAGCTCCAGACGCAGCCGGCGCACAGGCGCAACCCCCTCATCGCATTCGGATTATCGGCGTGCCCTTGGACCTGGGCGCCAGCCGGCGTGGCGTGGATATGGGGCCATCGGCGGTGCGCGTTGCCGGGCTCGAGGCGCGGCTTGAGGCTCTCGGGCTCCGCGTCACCGATGGGGGCAATATCGGCGTGGCGATTGCAGAAACGCAAGCCCCGGGAAATAAGAAAGCACACTATCTGAAGGAGATTGCCGAAACCTGCACGCGCACAGCCGAGGCCGTGGTGGCCTCGCTGGAGGCGGGGATGACGCCGCTGCTTCTGGGAGGCGACCATTCGCTCGCCAGCGGCTCGGTCTCGGGTGTCTCCGAGTTTTATCGCCGCCGTGGACAGAAAGTCGGGCTTCTTTGGATCGACGCTCATTCCGACATCAATACGCCGGAAACCTCGCCATCGGGCAATGTACACGGCATGCCACTGGCCGCGCTGCTGGGCCTGGGGCCCGAACCGCTCAAGAATATCTTCGGCTATGCGCCCAAGATCGCACCTGAGAACGCGGTGCTGATCGGCGTGCGCGACATCGATGCGGCCGAGCGCGAAAATCTGCGTCGCGCCGGCATGAACGAGGTCTACACCATGCGCGACATCGATGAGCGCGGTATGCGCACGGTGATGGAGGAGGCGCTGCGCGCCGCCGGCCGCGGCACCGCGGGCTATCACGTTTCACTGGATATGGACTGGATCGATCCTGAAGAAGCACCCGGCGTGGGCACGCCCGTCCGCGGCGGCGCCACCTATCGCGAGGCGCACCTGGCCATGGAGATCGTAGCCGACCACGGGCGTCTGCTCAGCTTCGAGATCGTTGAAGTGAACCCGGTGATAGACGAGCACAACCGTACCGCCGATCTCGCCGTGCAACTGGCCTGCTCGGCATTCGGGAAGAAAATCCTGTGAGGGTTCTCCACTGGTGAGAGCCGCATAACGAAGGGACGACGGCAATCGACGACCCAATGGCAAAAAAACTGCGTGTAGGCATTCTCTTTGGCGGACGCAGCGGCGAGCATGAGGTTTCGCTGCTGTCTGCGGCGTCGGTTCTGGGCGCAATTGACCGCGGTAAGTTCGAGGTGACGCCGATCGGCATCACCAAAGACGGCCGATGGCTGGCGGCCGCAGACGCGAACCATCTTCTCACTGGCGACGCCAGCGAGGTTGGGCGCCGCCTGCGTGCCGGCGATCCCGAAGCTACGCCCGGAGCCAAGCTGCTGCACGAAGGCATTCCCACGCTGCTCGCGCCCGAACCCCGTTCTTCCACCGCCCTCAGCCAAAACCAACGCCCGGACGGCCAGTCCGGCGGCGAGCCGGGCCAGTCCCCCCTCGATGTTGTCTTTCCCGTGCTGCACGGCACCTTCGGCGAGGACGGCACCATCCAGGGACTGTTTGAGCTGGCGGGGATGGCGTACGTGGGGTCAGGCGTGCTGGGCTCGGCCGCGGGCATGGACAAGGATGTGATGAAGCGGCTGTTTGCGCAGGCCGGGCTGCCCATCGTCAAGCACGTCACACTGCTGCGCTCCGATTGGGAAAACTCACCGCGCAAGGCCGTGGCACAGATCGAGCGGGCGCTCCGCTATCCGATGTTTGTGAAGCCGGCGAACCTGGGCTCGTCGGTGGGCATCACCAAGGCGCACAACCGCAGGGAATTGGGACCGGCGCTGACCCTGGCGGCCAGGTACGACCGCAAGCTGATTGTGGAGCAGGGCGTGGGTGGCCAGTCACCTCAGCGGCGAAAACCTGCCGCCGGGCACCCCGGCAAGGCCGGCCGCGGCGTCCAGCCAACGCGGGCGCGGGAGTTTGAGGTTGCCATACTGGGCAACGACGATCCGCAGTCCAGCGTCGTGGGTGAGATCATTCCCGGCAAGGAATTCTACGACTACGAAGCGAAATATTTGTCCGAAGGGTCGGTGCCGGTGATTCCCGCGCCGATTTCGCGCGCCCAGAGCCGCAAGATTCAGGAGATGGCGGTGGAGGCATTCAAAGCCTGCGACCTGGCGGGCCTGGCCCGCGTCGATTTTCTGATGGAGCCGGATGGCAAGCGCCGCATCTTTGTGAACGAAGTGAACACCATGCCGGGATTCACGCGCATCAGCATGTATCCCAAGCTTTGGGAGGCTTCGGGACTCAGCTACAAGGATCTCATCACGCGCCTGATCGAGCTGGCGCTGGAGCGGCAGGCAGAAAAGAATCGGACCACGTACAGCAGGGAGTAAAGAGAGAGACCAAGTCACCGGCAGCACAAGGCCCAAAGCGACAAATCCATGCAGTCAGAGCTCTGGGGAACTGCCGGACGATGGGCGGTGTCTAAATGTACAGGGACTGAGCGCCGTCGGCCGGCCTGCTCGCTGGCCCGCTCACTTGCCGCCTGAAACCTGGCACCTGAACCCTGTTTCTGCCGTATCCTTGATTCCGAGGCAAATTCCATGACTTTGCTCGATGCTCCAAGGTTCGATGCCGCGCGATCGCAGCGAAATGCGCTCATCATAAAGTGCTCGGCGGCCGCGGTTGTTTTACTCTTTATCGTCTGGTGGCTTGTGGCCGGCCGTCCGGTGGATTGGCCCTGGTTCTGGAACCGTTACTGGTTCGGCCGCGCAGCAACCAACAAATTCATGACCGCCGTCGAGGCCAACGACCTGGCAAAGGCGTATGGCATCTGGGTCCACGACCCGAACTGGCAGCAACACGCGGCGCAGTACAGCACCTATACCTTCGCCCGCTTCCAGGCCGACTGGGGCCCCATGAGCCCGGACAACGAATATGGTCCCATCCACAATCACCGCATCGCTGAAGCGGCACGCTACGGCAACGGCCTGCTGGTGGCCGTAATCATCAACGGCCGCACCGGCACCAAAGACGCGCTCGACCTCGACTACGATCCCGGGAACCACACCCTGAGCTTTGCTCCGCCGGGAGTGGAGCTGTATTTAGGGCCGTAGAGGCAAGGACTCCTGCCACAGTCATCAGTTCGCCATGGGGACCTTCGCTGCGTCGTCAACCACCACGACCGGGACCTCGGCTTTTAGACTATCGATTCTCAAGCCTAACTGATCGTCGAGAACTCTCTTCCAGGCGGTAAATACATCGGTGCCCAACTCGGGCCTGAGGTCTACGCTGAATTCGTAAATGCCTTGCAATTCAGTCTTGTCGAGTACAGGGATAGGCGAGCCGCCGGCCCTCACCGGCTCGCTGGGACTGGTTGGCGCGGGAATTGAGAACTGTGCAGCCAGAAGATCAGCAAACTGGCGCATATCACCCCGGAAATGAAATCCCGGTCCTGCGGCCGTCATATCTCCCGCCCGGATGGGATGGATTCGGGGTCCACCTTGCGCGACTCTTAATTCGTACACACGCATCTGGCGAGATTCGTCATGCTCCTTCAAGCCAAAGCGGTCCGTTAGAAGACTGCGGAGCATGAGAGGAATCTGTTCGTTCGTCGCGCCATCTGGCAGACGCGCAGCAATATCGTATTCGTTCTGATCGAGCCAGGACGGGCCGATGACCTGATTCAGCTGGCATCGCCACGCCTCAGCGACCAGGCGCTTCAGCGTGACGTTTCGACCTGTAAATTCACCAGGCGAAAATGTGATCTGGTTGTTATAGTCGGCGCCCACTTCGTGTTGGCTGGGCCGGACCGAGGCAACTTCGAATGATGGTTGCGTGGGTTGCATCTGTGCAATCGCGATAACGCCCATCATGTTGACGAGAAGTGCCGCGATAAGTGGCAACCGCATGGGCACATTGTAGCGTTCGCGGCTGCGTACCGATTTCTCTTCCGGTTTCTGAGCAAGTTTCCTTCAGCTTCTCCTGGGCCTCGCTCAACGAAGCGCCTGCGAAGATCACGCATTGGTCTCGCGCGGCATGATCTTGATGGTCGCAGAGCGGGCGCGCTGGCCGATCATAGGCTTGAGGTAAGGGCTGCCATGGTATTTCGCCCGGTAAGCGTCGTCGATTTGATCATTGATGGCCCCGCCTGCCGGCTCGAAGACGACCTCCCTGGTCATGCCGGCGGCGATGATGCGCCCGGCCTTTTGCCGCACCGCGGCCTGGTACCAGCGAGAGTGCTGCCCGTTGTAGCCGCGCCCGAAAAGGGCATGGTCGACCGCGACAGACCATATCCACGTCGGCGTGCCGTAGGTGATGCCGTCCTCACGGAATGGTGAGATGTGCAGGTCATCTGCCTCGGCGATTCTGCGGAGTTCGTCTTTCGCCCATTGCTTCATTCCTTGATTTCTCCTCCCGGTAACTGCTCAACGGCCGGTCATCTGCTCCAGTCTCTCCGGGTACCGTGCGCCTTCCGCTTTGATGTTCGAGGAGGCGCTGTCAATCTCATTCAAATCTTCAGGCGTCAGTTCAACGTCGGCAGCCTGCAGATTCTCCTCAAGCCGCGTCAGCTTCGTCGTCCCCGGGATCGGAGCAATCCAGGGTTTTTGCGCAAGCAGCCACGCCAGCGCGATCTGCGCGGGTGTCGCGTTCTTTTGCTTCGCGATGGTGCTCAGCAGATCCACAAAAGCCCGATTTGCTTTCATCGCCTCGGGTGTAAAGCGTGGCAGAGTGCTGCGGAAATCGTTGCTGGCCAGCTTGGTTTCCTCATCTATTTTTCCGGTCAGGAAGCCCTTGCCCAGCGGGCTGTACGGAACCAGCCCGATGCCGAGTTCCTCAAGCGTGGGAATTACCTCCGCCTCGGGCTTCCGCCACCAAAGCGAGTATTCATTCTGCAGCGCTGTCACAGGCTGGACGGCGTGCGCGCGGCGGATGGTTCCGACGCCCGCTTCAGATAGGCCGAAGTGTCTCACCTTGCCTTCGCCGATCAGGTCCTTCACCGCGCCTGCAACTTCTTCAATTGGCACATCGGGATCGACGCGATGCTGATAAAACAGATCGATCACGTCGGTTCTCAGCCGTCTCAGCGAAGCTTCGGCCACTTCCTTGATGTGCTCCGGCCTGCTATTAAGGCTCTGCGCACCGGGCCTGCTGTCACCGCCGGTGTTGAAGCCGAATTTCGTGGCAATCACCACTCTGTCGCGAACCGGCGCCAGCGCCTGGCCCACCAGCTCTTCATTCGTGAACGGGCCATACACCTCGGCCGTGTCGAAAAACGTCACGCCGCGGTCCACGGCCGCGCGGATCAGCGAAACCATCTCCGGCACGTCTTTGGGCGCTCCATAGCTGAAGCTCATGCCCATGCATCCGAGCCCGATCGCTGAAACTTCCAGATTGCTCTTTCCCAGTTTGCGTTTTTGCATTGTTTCCCATCCTTTGTGCTGGCTTCCCCTCGCAGGAGTCAATCGCACCATCCCCAAAGTACCGAATCCTATAGCCGGAGCGCTTTCCCAATCCTGCCTATTCTTTGCCTAATCCTGTCTTGCATCTCAATTTTGTGCACACAGCCCGTTCCGGCTGTACGCTGGAAATGGAGAAAAGTAAGTCGACATGGCGAGACGTGCAGAGAAGCAACCGGACCTCAACGCCACGGCCATCGAAATGCGCAAAGAGCTGGCCCGCAAAATTGCCGTGCATGCGCCGGCGCTCGGCGAAAATCCCACAGCTGTCCCTGGCCTCGCGCTTTTTCGTCGCGCCACGCCCACGGCATGTTTTCGCGCGCTCTATGAGCCCAGCCTCACGGTTTTCGTGCAGGGCCGAAAGCGCGTCAACCTCGGAGGAACGGTTTACCTCTGCGACGCGTCATCCTTTCTCCTGTCCTCGATCGATATCCCCGTTGAAAGCCAGATTATCGAGGCCTCTGAAGAGGTCCCAATGCTGACCATGAACCTCCGCCTCGACATGCCCATAGTGCGCGAGGTCCTTAGCCGCGAAGATCTTCCCGGGCCCATGGCCTCTGGCCAGCGTCACGGCCTGGCCGTGGGGGTCACGAGTACCGGATTGCTGGCCGCGTGCTCTCGACTCATCGACCTTCTGGATGCTCCCGAGGACATCGCGTTTCTCAGCCACTTGATCCATCGGGAAATCCTCTACCGCATTCTCCGAACCCCGCAGGGCGTACGCCTCCGCGCCATCGCCACGGCCGGAGACCTCAGCCACAGAACAGCCAGAGCCATCGCGTGGCTCCGCGCCAACT
>JASHYS010000469.1 GCA_030042915.1 Acidobacteriaceae bacterium | reverse complement strand
CGTCGGGGCTGCGGCGGGCGCTGCGACGGCCGATTGCCGGGCTTGCGCTTCGCGGGCCAGGATGCGGCGATTGAATTCGTGAATGACGCGGGCTACGTAGACGCGGGTTTGATGGTAGGGAGGAATGCCGCGATATTTATCGACCGCCTCAGGGCCGGCATTGTAAGCGGCCAGCGCCAGGGCCAGGTTGTCGTGGTAGCGGGTGAGCAGCCAATCGAGATAGGCCGATCCGCCACGTACATTCTGGCTGGGCTCGAAGCTGTCTTTGACGCCCAGATCGGCGGCGGTGCCGGGCATCAGCTGCATGAGACCTTGCGCACCCTTTGGGCTGACGGCGCGCACGTTGCCGTCGCTCTCGGCCTTGATGACGCTGGCCAGCAGATCGACATCGAGATTGTGCTCGTTGCCGGCGCGGGTGAGCATTTCGGCCATGTCGGCCGGCGAGAGTTTTGCGGGCACCTGAGCAGTCGCCGCAGGTGCGGGCGCCGCGGGCGTGGGCGGGTCGGGAATGGTTTCAAAGGTGACGATGTCGGCGGGAGCATATTCGATGTAGCTGTCTTCGCCGGCGCTCAAGTAAAGGCGAATGCGGCCGTCGACCTGCGCGTGGTGGTTGCAGATTTGAACGAAGCCATTGGCCAAGGTGACGCGCTCTGCGGCGCGGAGGGGCAGCGCGGCGGTGAGCGATGCGAGGGCGACGGCGAAGAACCCCAAGAGTGGGGTCTTGAGGTAAGGACAGTCCCGCCCCCACCCTAGCCGGAAAAACAAAAACCCGGCCAGGATGGGGCGCCCCATGGTGTGCGCGCGGCAGGTTGGTGCGAAAACTGGTTGCAATGGAAACATGTCCCTCAGGGGCTAAAGCCCCAATCATTTTGTGCTCGTTACGGCACGACTAAAGTCGTGCCCTTTCAAAACCTGCGCCGCCCCTGCGGGGCTTGGCGGATCAACTCGTTCTCAACCCCACGCTAAAGCGCGGGGCTAATAACCTTTGCGCCTCCGGCGCGTTCGGCACGACTAAAGTCGTGCGCTTTCAAAACCACTTGCCGCTGCCATCTTTGCAAGCGTCGATTCGAGGATCACGGCGACTCCGTCATCATCGCTTGACGGCGCCTGCTTCCAGCCGCTCAGCTTCGCCAGGGCACGCAACTCTTCGGCGGCGTTGGCCATCACGATTCCCTGCCCTGCCCATTCCAGCATACCCAAATCGTTCCAGTTGTCGCCGATGGCCATGGTTTCGGAGCGATCGACGCCGAGGCGCGCAGCCAGCCGCTCGAGCGCCCATCCCTTGGAGACACCGGGCGGCATCAGGTCGAGGATGGACAGATCGCGCGCCGGATATTCGGTTCGTACACATGCGCACTCCGCACACCACGCGCTGGCTCGCAAGGATTTCTCAGCCTCTTTCATCCCGGTCACGCTGCCTGTCACCATGCCTTGAATGGGATCGTCGCCGTCGACCAGCGCCTGCTCCAGCGGCTTGACCACCTCAATCGCGTCGCGGTTGGCTTCAACCCAGACCGCGATGCGGCCGTGCGCCTGTTCAAGATCTTCGAGAACCAACTCGCCGCGGCCCGGGCGGTTGAACGTGAAAACCACGGTGCCGAAGGGCCGGAGCAAACCGCATAGGCCACGCGCGACGCTCGACTCCAGGTGGCAGCAGTCGATGGTTTCGCCTCCCAGCGTGCAGACCACTGCACCATTGGACGTGATGAGGAGGGTATCCGCTCGCAGGCCCAAGCCACTGAGCAATGGCATAGCGTAAGCGGTGCGACGGCCGGTGGCGATGACCACGGTGATACCGGCTTCCTGCGCCGCGCGCAGCGCCCGCCGATTGCGTTGGCTCACCGTGTGCCCAAGTGCGGGCAGCAGGGTGCCATCCATGTCGATGGCCACGAGGCGAATGGGGGAGTGCATAAGTCCAGTGTACGAGGTGTCAGGTTTCAGGTGTCGGGAGCGTCTGAATAAACTCGATTTTTTGAGAGGGGCCGGTGTTACCCGGCGCGGCGAGCGGAAAGGCCGCCGGAACAGGCACGAAGTGTCTTAGGGCTTTCTCCCTTCGGCAAGAGACGACCTGTCTGCCTGGAAATCTGCGTCGATTTCGGCGATGGTTGGCGGGTGCGGAACATGCAGCCTGTCGATCAGTTCCCGATAACCTGGTTCATCGCTCAGTGTCAGCAGATCCAAATCGCACCGTGCGTAGGGGAACCCATCCATATGGTGGTCGAATTCTTCCCGCAGCAGGCGAACGGCCTCGGCCCTTTTCCCCATTCGAACAGAGGTTGTTGCCAGCAGGCCGAGGTCCAACTTCCCCTCCGCAGCCAGTCGCTTCTGAACGGCATCGAGATCATTGAGCAGACCGCGCTCGCCGTCGCGCCGAAATCCGGCTCTTGCGGCCGCATTGGTTTCCGTAAGAACCGGATCGTGCCTGAAGCTGGCCACCTGTTCACTTTCATGAAGGAACTCAGGATAGTCGCGAAGATACCAATACATCCTTGCCAGAAAGTAATGCGGCTTGAGGAAGCCAGGATCCGCGCGCTCGACTTGCCGTTCCATCTCGAGCCCCTCTTGTTTCTGGCCCGATTCAAACAGCATGATCCCCTTGTCGGCGAGAATCGCCGAGGATCCCGGGTCCAACTCCTGCGCGCGATCAATCTCGCGCAGGGTAACTGGGTACCACCCGGGGCCCTGAAACGCATTGGCGAACCAGAGGTGCGCGAGTGGATCGCGCGGATCTAGCTCAATGGCGCGACGAAACTCCTTCTCACCATCGTGGAAATTCCAAAGTCCCCAAACCTCCGCGTAGGCCAGGGAACGATGAGCCTCGGCGAGCGAGTCATCGAGCTCGACGGCTTTGCGCGATGCGGCCAAGGCGCGCGAATATGCTTCCGCATCGGGCATGGACGAGTATTCGCGCATCATCAGATAGGTCTCCGCCATTCCTGCGTAGCTCTTTGCGCTCCCCGGATCGTGAACCACAGCCTGCGTAAACAGGTCGAGTGCCCTGTCCAGGCTCTCGGGGGTGCGCTTGTTCCACTGATAAGTCCCTTGGAGGTAGAGCTCGTGAGCCAGTTGCTTTTCCGTGTTGCTCGTGCCGGGGACGGGAGTGGCTCTGTCAGGCGCGGCGCCGGGAAGGGAGAAGGCGCTCGCGTTGGGCGTGTTCCGCTGCTCCCAAAGGTCTGCTGCCAGCACCACGCCGACAAGCAGCAGAGTCACGAGCGCGATGCGCTGGGCGGGGCGGAATCCGTGGCCGGCTCTCTTTATGGATTGGAAAAAGGGAACCGGATTGCCCGCTTCGGCTTCCGGCTGTGCTTCCACCTGCGAATCGCGAGCATCCGGCTCCTGAGCGTCTACATCCTTCGCTGACTTAAGCCACTCATCCAGTTCACCGGTGTAGGCGAAGACCGAAGAACGTCCTTTGCCCGGCAAACGGTGCGTCGGCAGGCCGCGCTCCTGCTCCCAGCGCTTAACGGTTCTTTCACCTCGGCGCAGATAAGCCGCAATCTCTTTCCAGGCGTCCAGGCGGATTCCCTTCGAGGGAGTCTCGGATTTTCCCTGATTTTTGGCGGGTGCTGGCATGAATTGACCCCATCTGGCATGAGAAGACGGATTGCCGCGGGGGGCTTCGGTCTCATGATAACAGTTGGCAAATCACATCGAAAGCCTGCTCGGGGCCACATTCCCCATTGTCTTCTGAAAGGATCTTCGCCATGCAAGCATGCAACGCCATGAAATTTCTCGGGATCACTGCCGCATCGGTGATTTCGATCGTCATCGGGGTTCCAGCCTTTGTCTGCGCTCAAACGCAGGCAAAGCCCTCGACCGCCCCCGCCGCGCCTGCTCTGCCGGCAGTCCAGTTGCAGCCCTACACCGCGGCGGACCAAAGCGTCACTGCCGGCGTGCCGGCCGGATGGACGGTCAAGAATGCGGTGGGCGGTCAGATCAACATGGGAGGACCCAAAGGCGAAACCATCAACTTCGGAGATGTATTCGTCGTCCAAGACGGTCCATTTCAATTGGGACAGAAGGGCCCCGGCCCTGCTCTGATGTCGATGCCTTCCTCGGCAAAGCTTACCGACAAACTCACCATGTTTATCGAGCAGCAAGAGTCGCTCATGGGAAGTCCTGCTGCAGAGGTCAAATTGACCTACGCCGTGCCTCTTCAATCGCTTCCGACCGGCATTCAATGCGGCTTGTTTGTTATCGCTATTTCCGGGATCGCCACGCCGGCCGATGGAATGGGGCTATTTTGTTCGCTCGCCGACGACTCCGCCCAATTGTTCAAGGTCGTCCTCTTAATGGGAACGGCGCCGGCGACGATAGCAGCCCAGACCGTGCCCACGGTCGCGGCCGTCTATAAGAGCTACAAGATAGCTCCCGGTTGGCTGCAAAAGATGCTCGCCCCCTATACGCCCGCCGCCTCGGCATCACCTGGCCTGGGGGCCGGCAGTCCGGCCGAGACTGCAATGTACCTGAGGGCGATGCAGGAGAACCAGAACGTCATCGACCAGGGCTTCACGTGCGCAGACGCCGGCATCATCGGCAACGGAACGCCCTGGGAGACCCCGATGCAGTGCGGTGGGTGGGAGCCGGACTTCTAGAGTGGGTGCCGCTCTCGCCGGTGAGCAGAAGAATCGCACAGCGCCAGGCAGTGCTTTGTAACCAGCTCCAGACGGCATCGATCCGGTAATCTCATTGCATATGGAACGGATGTGCAGCCAATGTCACGCGGTGATGGGCGAGGAGACGCAAGGGGACTGGTGCCCGGCTTGCGGAGGCGCGGTGGTGCAACGCAAATGCTTGTCTGAGGGTCCACCCCACGCAGTGGCGGAAGTGGATCATCGCGGTATTGTGCTGCCGCGGCGGCATGCGATGGGCGGGATTATTACGCCGCAGTAAGGGCTCCGCTCGGCGAGGCTTCAGGGAGTCGTGTCACATTGTCAAATTCCATCAGCGCATTCGGGCTGATTCGTAAATTGCGCTTCCCTTTCTCAGACATGGTTCTGGACGTAGCCGCACGCGGCGATGAAAGCCAGAATCGGCCCGGCGCCAATCAGTAGCGTTCGTGACAGACCGCGCCCGAACGCCACCAGAATCGAAGCGAGAAGCGACACGACCACCGTAGCGATAAGGATGCGATCGTCCCAAGGATTCACCATCAAACTACCATCGGGGAGCTTCACGAGTGGAAACGGAGCCGCGAAGCAAAGAGTAGTGCCCACCATGCCAAGGCAGATCAATGCGATCCCGGCTGCAAACAGCCGGCGCCTCCACGGGGCGATTCCCGCCACTCGGTCACTCATAGCGCAGGGCTTCGGCGGGGAGGATGCGGGCAGCCGATGACGACGGATAGAGCGTGGCCAGCAGCGAGATTCCAATGGAAACCGCGGAGACAATCAGGCCGTCGGTGAGCCGCGGCGCAAAGGGCAAGGTGTCGATGGAGTAAACGTCGGGCGAGAGCGGAATGTGGTAGAAACTGCCGGCCCAGGAGGCAAAGTAGCCGAGGGCCAGGCCGAGCGCGGTGCCCACCACGCTGATGAGAAAACCCTGCAGCAAAAAGATGCGGCGCACCTGGCCGGGATCGACGCCGAAACTCATCATGACGGCGATGTCGCGCGTTTTTTCCATCACCATCATGGTGAGCGCGATGAGAATATTGAGTGCGGCCACAATGACGATGAGGGCGATGACAATGAATGTGACCACCTGCTCGAATTTGAGGGCGTGGAAGAGTTCGCGATTCTCTTCGGTCCAGTTGGTGGTCATATAGCCGGGGCCGGCAGCCTGCTCGATGGCCCTGGCAACTTCGGGAGCGCGATCGGGATCGTCGACGCGGAAGCTGATGACCGACACGAGATCGGGCTCGTCGAAGAGGCGTTGTGCGTCGGCAAGGCGCATAAAACCCATCTGGGCATCGTACTGGTAGAAACCGGAGTGGAAGATTCCAGCCACGCGAAAGGGCATGTACTTGGGAATGACGCCCATGGGCGTGAGTTCTCCCTGCGGGCTGATGAGCCTGAC
>JASHYS010000468.1 GCA_030042915.1 Acidobacteriaceae bacterium | reverse complement strand
CCGGAATCGGGACGCGCGAGGAGCCAATGCGGGCGATGGTTACAGATAGATCGGCTCCAAGGTTGCGGCGATGTAGTCGCCGCAGCGCAGATAATCGTTGAGAGGACCGCGGCGCGCGGTATCGAGATCGACGCAGATCCAGCCGCGGTAATTCACGCTTTTCAAAACCCTGTGGCAGCCGGGAAAATTTACTTCTCCATCGCCAAGGTCGTAAATGCTCGAAAAGAATCTGGCCGCAGTGGAGTCTTTAGGGAGCGTCTGCCCGTTGGGCTGCACCCAATCGGCCTGCGGAGTGGCCCAGCGGGCATCCTTGTAATCGAGGAAGTGGATGCGATGCTTATAGCGCTCCAGGGTCGCGGTCACGTCGCACCCCGCCAGATGGAGATGCGCGGTGTCGGGCGACAAGCCGAAGAGACGAGCGTCGGTCATGGCCATAAAGCGGTCGACTTCTTCCTGCGTCTGAACCATTTGCCCCATGTGATTGTGCAGACCCGCGGTGAATCCGAGTTCCCCGGCGAGCTCTCCGATCTGGTTGCAGCGGGCACATAACTCCTGGAATGCTGCGGGGTTATCGGCGCCGGGCCGAGAGCGGCTGGGCGAAAAGACGACGAGGTGATGGGCGCCGCAATCGGCGAGGAATTTCATTCCTTCGCGGGCACTATCAAGAACCTGCCGGCGCTGAGAGGGATCGTTGAGAGGACCGTTCCAGGACAGGGAGACCACGCGCAGATTTCTTCTGGCCACCTGGCTTTGGAGTTGTGCCGCGGTCAGCGAAAACTTTTCAAGGATGTGCGGAAAACCGGCCAGGCGGATGCCGATGAATCCGGTTGCCTGCATCACATCGAGAATTTGAGCAAACGAACAGGGAGGCTGATAATTCCAGAGCGCGGACGAGAGCGCCCATTGGACATTGCGGTTGGCCGGCTGATGAGATGCGGCGCGGGCGCAGGCGGCAGAAAGCAGCGGAAGCGTGGCAACGAAACTGCGGCGACTGATTCTCATGGCGACGGTGACGGGCGGGCAAAACCTAATTCTACCCTGCGTCAAGAAGCCAGGCAGCAGTCAGTTTGAGGGAATCGGCCGTCAGGGGCTCAAGCCCCGATTGATTCTGGGAAGATTAATGTACGGGCTGAAGTGTCTGCGTGAGATCTCGGATTTGTCCGCGAAGAGCCCGCGGCTAAAGCCGCGCGGGTCTCTTATGCGGAATTCAGCAGTCTAAAGGCTGCTGCTCCCTCCGATTTACCCGCGGCCCCAAGTTTTCACCCAGTACTCTAAAGTCCGCACCCTTCAAGGCTAAAGCCCGCACCCTTCAACTCGAGCCGGTACCCTCCAGGCCTGCAACCTTCAAACTGGCCGAGCGGGAAAAGTCAGGAGGGTTCAGCAGTTGACCAGCACGGGACGGGCCGCAGACAGCATTACGTTCGATATGACTTCGCACGCCCGGGTAATCTCGGATTCGGAGATGGTTGGATGCACCAGAAGCATCAGGCTTGTCTCGCCCAGTTCCCGCGCAACGGGCAGTCGTTTCGTGGGCCTCCACGGCGCCGGAAATGCCTTCTCAAGATAGATCTCACTGCAGCTGCCCGTGAAGCAAGGCACACCCTGCGAGTTGATGGCCTCAGCAATCCGATCGCGCGTCCAGCCCGGCTGCAGTTCGTCAGGCTTCACGAACAGATAATATTTGTAATAGGCGTGCTCGACGAAGCCGGGCGGCACCGTGATGCGAAGCCCCGGCACGTCAGCGAGCCCGTCATTGAGAATTGCGGCGTATTTGCGGCGTGTGCGAACCCACCCGGGCAACTTGCGCAGCATGCTGCGGCCGATGGCGGACTGCACCTCAGTCATGCGCCAGTTGGTGCCGAACGATTCATGGAGCCAACGGAAACCAACGGGGTGGCGACGGTGGTACACCGCGTCGTAACTCTTGCCGTGGTCCTTAAGGGACCACATGCGATTCCAGAGCTCGGCAGAGTTGGTGGTAACCATTCCGCCTTCGCCGGCAGTGGTCATGATTTTGTCCTGACAGAAAGAGAACGCGGCCACGTCACCCAATGATCCGACGGGCCGTCCTTTGTACGTTGCACCGTGAGCCTGCGCGCAGTCCTCGATCACTTGCATGCCATGTTGCCGAGCCAGGGCGAGGATCGGATCCATATCGCAGGGCCATCCGGCAAGATGGACAGCCACGATGGCCCTGGTTTGCGGTGTGATGGCGGCTTCAATGGTGGCCGCGGTGATGTTCTGGCTCTGGCGGTCGACATCGGCAAACAGAGGGCGCGCACCGGCGGTCACGGCACAACTTGCGGAAGCAATGAAGGTGCGGCTGGTGGTGATGACGTGATCGCCCGGGCCCACGCCCAGCGCCATTAACGCACATTCCAGGGCAACGGTTCCGTTGGCCAGGGCAATGGCGTATTGAGCGCCTGTAAACGCGGCGAATTCTTTCTCAAATTGGCGGCCTTCCTCGCCGGTCCAGTAATTCACTTTTCCGGACCGCAAGACGCGCTCGGCAGCCGCAATTTCGTCTGCAGAGAAATACGGCCAGGAATTGCAGGCCGGAACAGAGTCCATTTTGTCCAATTGGGTTCTCCAGTGCTAGACGTTCATTGCGAACAACCGCGACAGCATAGCCGGAAGCGCCCCAAGGCTCGCGATTTCTGAGTGGATCAAGTCCGGGGGGCATGGCAGATGTTCATAGAGCGCGGCGCGCCGGCAAATTCGGATGGCCTTCCAGGCAAGCAGCCTGGGTGCGAAAAAATCTTTGGCAGGATTATCAGCGACGTAGACAAAGTTGCCGCGGCATTCGGGCGCCCGCGCTTCAAAATGCCGATAGCCTCTGGGATGAGGCTTAAAGAACTCTCGACCCCAATCGCCCGTCACAACGATGGCATCAAAAGCCGATGTCAGCCCGAGCGCCTCAATCTTGGCCCGCTGCGTCGAGGAGTATCCGTCGGTAAGCAGGCCCAGATAGACGCTCCCCTTGAGCTGCTTGAGACATTCAGCAGCGTCTTCGAGCAAGGAAATCCGGGGGGAATGCCCGCGGTAGACGGCAACCATCTTGCGCACGATTTCAGCGCGGGCCGGGATACCTGATCGACCCAGCGCTTTGTCAAAGATGCGTTGGCGGCAGCCCTGATCGAATAATTCCTCGGCCAGCTTTTGAATATGGGATACGCCCAATTCCGCGGCGCACCAATCCCCCACTGCCTTGAAACCGCTCAGAACAAATCCGCG
The DNA here is from genome assembly GCA_030042915.1 of Acidobacteriaceae bacterium. The sequence goes on along the minus strand of JASHYS010000468.1, from coordinate 15,729 downwards.
CTCAAGGTAGAGTGTGTCATCGAGGTCGAAGATGACACCGATATTCTTCTTCATGATTTGAACAGCTGAGGGGAGTGGATGAATACGGCACTGTCGTACCGCAGCATCATCAGGTGATCCTGCCAATTGGAGGAGACGGTGCTCGGCCGGTCGAGGATCGATTCCAGAATCCAGCGCGGAAACCTGGCGCCGGCGCGATTGGCAAGGGGAAAGCCGCCACCAAAGCGGGCATTGATTTCGATGATTCGAATCGCCCCGCCAGAATCAACGAAGCATTGCACATTCAGAGCGTCGCGAGCCCCGGGAAGCTTTTCAGCCAGATCGGAAGCGATTTCGATGAGAGGCCGATCTCGGACGGTGATGCCTTTGCTGACCTCGCCGCCACGAGTCTCCAATCTCAAATGTGGAACGGCGCATACGCAATGGCCATTTTGGACAAACAGGTTCACGGTGTATTCCTGGCCCGGGGCGAATTCCTGTACGACGAGGTCATCTTCGGCCGTCTCGCATGCCAGCAGTTCCCGAAGCGATTGGAGCTTGCGGATGCCCTTCGACGCGCTTCCACGGCGAGGTTTCACAATGACCGGATAGGTCCAGCCCTGCGGATTGCGAAGCGCATCAGAGAGACTTGCCTGACGAGGAACGGGAAAACCATGGGACGACAGCCATTGATGCGTCTCGACCTTATCCCCGGCGATACGAATGGTTTCAGGCTCGGAAACCGCAACCACGATGCCCTGGTGCTTGAACCGTTGGCGATGCTGCGCGTAGACCGGAAGTTCCGGGTCGATGGTGGGAACGATGAGAGAGACGCCCTGGTGGTGACAGATGGAAAGGACTTCGTCGACAAAGCCCGCTTGCGTACAGGGCCGCACCGCGTAGCACGCGTCAACCAGATGCGCCGCGGGCGCGGTCTGGGGAGAAGTATCGATTCCGAGGATTCGGCCGCTTATCCCCAAATCGGCGATCGCTTCGCGAAAACATTCCACCAGTTGCGAACGACGCCCTACTGAAGAGATGAGAATCGTAATTGCGCCTTGGTTTTCTGCCATGGGTTTGGTCAGCGAGTATTTGCTTTGGGTTGCGAGATGGGATGATGCAGGGGGTTGAATTCGGGCATGGGGTTGAATTCGGGCATGGTGGCATGGCCGCGCTGACTGATGCCGTCCCGCTTGAGCACCCTGAGCAGAGTGCGCCAGAGAATCCTCGCATCGAGGCCAAGGTTCCAATGGTCGACGTACCACACGTCGAGCGCCAGTTTCTCTTCCCATGCCAAGCAATTGCGTCCGTTGACCTGCGCCCATCCCGTGATACCCGGAGGCACTTCATGGCGGCGCGCCTGTTCGGGCGTATAGCGATCGAGGTAGCGCATGAGCAGAGGCCGCGGACCGACCAGGCTCATCTCGCCGCGCAAAACATTCAAGAGCTGCGGGAGCTCGTCAATGCTGGCGGCGCGCAGGATGCGGCCGAGCGGCGTGAGACGAGCGGCATCGTCGAGAAGGTTGCCGTCTTGATCGCGCGCCTGGTTCATGGTCCGGAACTTGAGCATGGTAAATGGGCGTCCGCGTAACCCGGGCCGGAGCTGGCGGAACAGAACCGGCGAGCCCAGAGACAGGCGAATGGCCAGGGCGGCGGCGAGCAAAATGGGAAGCCCGATGAGCAGGGCCAGCGCCGCGAGGAGGCAATCCGCACATCGTTTGACGAACCGTTCAAGGCCCTTCCACTGCTTTGAGGTGCTTTCGAGGATCTCGCGGTATTCGGCCAACACGTTCTGCCATACGGTTTCTCTTCTGAAATTCTGCTCGACCCACGCCCGTCCCGCCTGGCCCATGCGCGCGCGCAAATCCGGGTCGCCAAGGAGTTTGGCGAGCGCCGCGGCGAGCGCATCCACATCGCCAACGGGAACGCAAAGACCGGTGACACCGTCGACGATGGCGTCGATGGCGCCCGTAGCGCCGGTGGTTACGACGGCGAGCGATGCGGCCTGCGCTTCCAGGGGCACGCCGGGGAAGCCTTCGCGATAGGTGGGCAGCGCCAGCACGTCCATGGCGTGATAGACCCTGCCGACATCAGACACAAATCCCGTGCGCACCACGGCGGGATCGTTCTCGATCTGCGCACGCAACCCGGGTGCGACCGGATCGCCCGGCTCGAAATCGCCGACCAAGAGAAGCCGCAGGCCCGCAAAGCGCCGCCGCAGGCGGGTAAAAGCCTCATACAATTCCGCAATACCCTTGTCGCGCGTAAAACGACCGACAAATCCAATGACCAATGAGTCCCGGGGAATTCCCAGGTCACTGCGAGAGCCGGCGCTCGCTGCGCGCAGCAGGCGTTCCGTGTCGACTCCATTCACGGTTCCAGTCCCGATAACACGGCAGCGCTCCTCAGGAACCAACCCCAGCGAGAGCGCGCGAAGGCGCAAACTGGGACTGACACAGCGAACCTGGTGCGCAGCATGACAGGCAAGCCACTCAGTGATCCACAGGGTTCTCCGCTTCCATCCCGACGCGGTTTCCAAGCGAAGTCCATGCATCATATAAACAATGTGCGGAACACCGGCCAGACGCGCCGCCAGGGTTCCCAGGAGGCCGGCTTTGGGCGTACCGGCGACCACGAGGCCGGGCCGCCTGCGGAAAAAGAGCCGGGTCAGCCGGCAAAGCGAAACCAAATCAGAAAAAGGGGCGATCTCGCGTTTCATGGGAACCGCTGAGACGCGCGCGCCCTCGCACCGCATCGCATTCAGGCCGGGGCCCGCGCCGGAGACGGCCTCCACAGCGAAGCCGTTTTGGCGCAGAAAAGCGACCTGTCCCTCGTAGAAGGTCCAGCTGACATGCGAAGTGAGGGCGAGCATGAGCCGGGGAGGAGAGACTCGAGCGCTCTTATGCATGTTGAAGCGCTCCAATTTCCTGCTGCACGCGAGATCGTGTGGCTTTGAGTACTTCATTCCATTGAGCGACAAGTCGGGGAGAAACCTCAGGGATGCGGTGTTTGAGCAAACGGCGGTGAAGACCCGCGGAAGTAGCAATAAAATCCAGCCCGCACTTGGCAATTTCAGCCGCAGAAGTGAGAAACAGCAGGCTGGGATCCCGCTGCCTCAACCCTTCGAGAAAAATCGTCTTCAACATTTGTTTTCTGGCCGGCAGCAGTTTTGTCCACACGGGGGCTGCCTCACGAACACCCACAAGAACGTCTGGAATTGCGGCAAAAGTGGCGTGGCGGCGGAGACGCGTAAGCAGATCGCGGTCCTGGGCATGAGTAGCCCACTCACTGTAGGGATGCGCCTTGAACCAGTTCGTCCGCCCCATCCAGGTGACGTGGGGAAGATTAGAGATCCTCCACGAACGGCCACAGATCCCGGCGTGAGTCAGGGCCGCCTGACGAAAACCGCAGGCTGCTCCTTCCGCACCGAAGATCAGGATGCTGCCTCCGAGAAGATCGACTCTTCGATCCTGGCCAAGCGCCGCCAGCTGCAGCTCGAAACGCCGCGGGTAAGCGATGTCGTCTCCATCCATGCGCGCGAAATACCTGGTGTCGCAGCCGGAAATAACGGTGTTCAGACAGGCGGGAAGGCCGCGGTTGGCGCCGCCTTTAGTTACTGTGATTCTGGGATCGGTGAACTCGCGGGCGACGGCGACGGTATCATCCCGGGAGCCATCGTCATAAACAATCAATCGCCAGTCTTCAAAAGTCTGGTTGAGGATGGACGCAATCGATTCAGCGACAGTATCTGCGCAGTTATAGACCGGCATGCCAACAGAAATGAGTGGCGTACGATTCATACGAGGTTTGATTTCGAAGTTATGTCCTTTCACGCGCTGCCGAGATAGCGGTCCGGGCGAACAATTTATGCGCGATCAGGATCGTTAAGGCCATGCCGCCGTAGCTCTGCAACATGGCGGGAAGGTGATATCCAAGAAAGAACACAGCGCTGAGGCGGGTGGGTACCTCTAATGGAGAAACGCGGTCGCTGAGCCTATCGGCGTAGCCGATGCCCATCCCATAGGCCAACAAGCCGAGGGGCAGGAGAAGCACGCCGAAATTAAGCAGCAGTTCGTCAATGGCGCTGATCCCCAGCCCCCAATCCAAGTTTTCTGGAGCGGAAGAGACCGCATAGGCGGTATACATGGTTTGGCTTGAATCGCCTTTAAAGGGAGCAACGCCGCGTGGAACGAAGTAGAGCGCACTATACACATATCCCTCGCCTGCGTAACGCATGACACGTGTGCCGGCGAGCGCAGACTGTTCGAAGACGTCGGCCAAGACGGGAGCTCTGGCGAAATCTCCGTTCAGGGTATCGGCTGCCAGGTCAAATAGACTGGAGTTGCTCTCGGTCTGCCATTTGAAAAACGGCAGCAACATGACTGCACCGAGAAATGACGTCGCTGTCACCATGACCAGGGTGCGAAGAGAGAATCTGAACCAAAACAAACTGACGATCACGAAAGGCAGAAGAATATACGTTCGTTCTCCGATAGGCAGCGTGGTAGCGACGGCGCTCAATGTCAAGAACGCCAGAAACATGCGACCAAATGCCGTGTGGGAATCCTGGAGCCTGACATAAAAAGCAAGCAAATACAACGGCATGAAGAGAATCAGAATGTACGGTCCAAGCGAGGAGCCCAGGAGCGCGCGAGACACCCAGATTTGACTGCTCCCTAGCGAATACCGCCATGCCGCCCACATGGAACCGATGCACACCGCGCTGGTGCAGGCGTAGAATGCGAGGCGTCTTCGGGGGAGAAGCCGACAACTATGTTGTGATGCGACCGGCGTTCCCGGTTGCCAGCAACCTGCCGCAAGTTCAATGAGCCAGGGAGAGACAAGCACGACGAGAACCGAGAAGGTCAGAGCCGCATCCGACGCGCAAAAAACGGGCAAAAAATAGGAATTTACGTACGGAATGCCGGCGGCCTCCAACGCGAAACCCATGTCGTAGTAAAGAAGGAAGGAAACGATCACCAGTTCCCTGGTGGTGGGAAGATCGGACCGGCGCAGCTTCCTCACCAGGCGCTGGACCAGGGGCCCGTGAGATAAGATCAATCCGATGAGGACAGCGATTCGGAGCAGCATAAGCAACCAACCAATGAAGAATTCCGTTTGCCGTTGAAGCGGGAAGCGAATTCAGTTACACCATCGTTGCCGTTAAATCGGTCTGCTGCCCTTGAAGCGGTCTACGAATCCATTTACACGATCGTTGCCATTGCAGCGGTCTGCGAATTCAGTTACACAATCCCGCGAAGACGTGGGCGTACGCATCTGCTGCACGGTCCCAACTGAACCGCTCAAGGTTGACGAATCCTTTTTTGCAAAGCTCTTCGCGCGCGGCGGAGTCGCACGCCATGCGCGAAAGCGCGCGAGCCCACGCGTGGGGGTCGTCGGGCAGGTAGCACGCCGCGTCGCCGCCGGTTTCGCGGTTGATGGAGGTATCCAGGGCAAGGACCGGGCAGCCGGCCGACATGGCTTCGAGCAGAGGCAAGCCGAAACCCTCGTAGTAGCTGGGAAACAGCAGCGCCGCCGCATGGCGCAAGGTCTGAAACAGGCGGGCGCGGGAAAGAACACCGAGGCAATGAACGAAATCGCGCGCGCGGACAACGCCGGCGGCGAAGCCGGGATGAACCTGCCCGGTCACAACAAGGCGCAGATGAGGATGGATGGCGCGCGCCTTCTCTACGGCGGCGATGGCCAGAGCCAGATTCTTGCGAGGCCGTTGCGCTCCCACGAAGACCGCATAGGGAAACGCGAAGGGCGGATCTTCGGGGATGCCCTCGACCTCCTCCGGGGAGTAGCCGTTGGGAATGACCTCGATTTTGGACGACACTTCAGGAAAGATGCCGATCAGACCGTCGGCTGTGGTGCGGGAGATGGCAACCAGGCGCGTAGCGCGGCGAATGGCCGAAACGATACGCGGCTTGACCAGCCGGCTCCATGGCTGATCGCACGGATAGCGGAAAAACAGCAGGTCGTGCACGGTGACGACAGACGGCGTACGGACCGCGGCCGGGAGTGCGTTATTCGGGCCCCAGTAGAGATCGGCGCCCCGGAACAGCCAGGGACTGATCTCGACCAGGAGGTAATCCAATCTGCGGCTGGGAGAATTCCAGAACCTGATTCGTTCGGGCACGGGTTCAGGGAACCTGGGCGCCAGACCGATGAAGTCGTGGCGGCCCAATCGCCCGAGGAGGTTGGAAAGCACGACGCCCACTCCCTGATGACGCCACCTGGGATCGAGGGCACGGGCATCATAGGCGATCATCATGGCCTTTCACCGGATGCAAAGAGGCGCAGCGACGAACCCAGCACCCATCCGCTTCCCAGAGCCTGCACAGTGGCCCCAGCGAGCAGCGCATAGGCGGCGCCCTGAGTTCCCCACCGCGGAATCAGCAGAAGGGAGAGCGCGGCGGTGGTAAGCGTGGAGGAAGCGATGACCGGCACCTGCATGCGAAAGCTCCTGACCGCCGTCATCCCGTAGCCCAGGAAAGATGCGATCGATACCACCCCCGCCGTGGCCACCATGACGACAAAAAGGGAAACGTGTTCTGCATATTCGGGCCGGTAGATAAAGGCGAGCAGCGGACGGCCGGCAAGCCGGGCCAGGGGAACGCCGAAAACCAGGATCATTGCCGCCAGGGCGAGGAGTTTGGCCAGGGTGGCGCGGAAGGAGTGCAGATCGCCGCGCGAAAACATCGATGCCAGCCGCGCCGTGGACGCCTGTCCCAGAGCGGTGACGATAAGGCTGATGACAACCAGCAAGTAGGCCAGGGAAGCGAAGATGCCGAGTTCGGCCTGTCCGAGAAAGCGCTCCAGGATGTAGCGCGGGATGTTGACATTGAGCGAGATCAACGTCATCACCACGCCCAGCGGAGCGCTGATGACGGCCAGTTGCCTGAGGCGGGGCCAGCGCAGGGCAAAGAAGCCGTCGCCCGGCGCCAGCGCCTGCCGCGCCTGGCGCGTGTCGTAGAGGGCAAACACCAGCAGCCACACCAGGACCAGAGCGCAGCAGGCCGAAGTCAGGCTGCGGGTGAGCGAAAAAGCGCCGGCGAAAGCGGGCAAAGAGAATCCGCCGCGCAGTATGAGGCTGATGGAAACGCGCTTCAGACGTTCGACTTTCTGCAGCAGTCCGGCGACGACGTCACCGAGCGATTCGAATGTTTTGGACAAGCCCACCAGCAGGATCACGCAGCGGGTTGGCCAGTCGTAGCGGCAGGCGGCGACGATGGCCAGAATGGCGAGCAGGCCGGCCAGCGAGCTGACCAGACGCAGGGTGAAATAGTCGGCAAAAGCAAATTCGGAGCGTGCATCGGTGGCTTGCACGGCGCGAAGCTGCAGATTGGTGAACATGAAAACCGGCGCGGTAATGGCCAACCCCAGAGCGAAACGGCCCACCAGGGCGGCGCTGCCCAGCTTGGAAAGCGCCGAGATCATGCCCCACTGGCATGCCGAATACACCGTGTTGCCGACAAAGGTCCAGCTGAAATTGGACCTCAGCGACGGAACCGCGGGAGCGCGAAGACAGACCAGAGATTTGGTGAGAGTGGCCATGTTGAATTCAGCGCGAGGGCCCGGCTGCGGGCCCAAGCAAGGCCTCCCTGAGGTTCTCGAGAGCCCGGGAGCGACGGGGATCCTGCCGCGCGACCTCGAGCCAGCGCAGGCTGCGCGCCAGAACGCATCCCGACAAAAAACCCAGAAACGTGGAAAGCAGCAGGATCAGCAGGCGCTTGGGAGCCGATTTGCGGTCGGGCGCAATAGCGGGCTCGACGACCTGGATGACAGCCGCATCTTTGCCTTCATCGAGTTCGGCAGCTTCATACTGTTTGAGCAGCAGCTCGAAGAACGCCTGATGGTAGGCGACTTCCCGTTCGGCGCGGAGGTAATCGAGTCCCGCTTCAGGAACCTCGTGGAGACCGAAGTCGGACAGCTCTCCCGATCCGCCGCTGCCTTTCATCTGCGCGGCTTCACCTTCGAGCGTGCGGATTTCGCTCTGGGCCAATTGCACATCGGGGTTGCGGTCAGTGGAGTAGGAGCGCAACGCCTCGAGTTCCACCTCTTTGGCGGCAATCTGGCCGCGGACGGCCGCCAGACTGCTGATAGCTACGCCGGCCTGTGCGTCCAGGTGCACCATTCCCTTGCTCTGCTGCACCTGGCGAAACGCCTCCTGGGCGCTGGTGAGCCGCTCTTTCTCAGTATTCAACCGGTCTTCAAAGAAGAGGCGCCTCCGCGATGCCTCGGTCACCGAGATGGTTTTGCTGAGGAGGCGCAACTGGTCGGTGTAGGAGTTGGCCATATCCGCCGCCCGCTTGCGGTCGGAATCGGTGACGGAAATGGAGATCAGGGTGCTCTTTTCGGAGAGAATCTGCGTATTCATCTCAAGTTCCCGGCGCGCTGCCGTCATATCGCGTGCGCCATACACCCTCATCAGTGCAAACCGCGCGATGATGGCGTCGGCGACGGGTCTTGATTTGAGCAGGCCGACGTAGATGGCGTTGGGATCCTTCAGTCCCAGGCCCCCGCTGGCATCGCCCAGCGCCATCCCCAACTGGGTATTGAGCAACGAGGTTGTGGATTGAGTCTGCTTGGGCGGCATGATGCGAGCCACAGCGGTGTATCGAACCGGCAGCACAATGGCCAGAACCGCTCCTGCCGCCAGACCAGCTGCAGTCATTTTCGCAATCAGCCACTTGCGGCGAGCCAGCTGCGTCAGGGTTTCAATCAGAGTGGCGCCGGGGGCGGGTTCTTGATCGCGGCTGGGTTCGCGTTCCCGCTCCTCGACCGAGGTTTCACGAATTTCGGGCGTAGCAGCAATCATGGTGGTTGTGGCTCGCGGTGAGTGGGGTTAGTTGAGAAGGCTCAGGATGGTACCCGCTTCATGAATTCCGGGCGTGGCAGCAATCATGGTGGTTGTGGCTCGAGGTGCGTGGGGTTTAGTTAACAAGGCTGAGGATGGCGCCCGTCATGGCGGATTGAGAAAGTAACTGGGTAATCAGGGGCAGCTGGGCCATAAAGCCGGAAGAAAGCTTCAGCCTGGGGGGAACCACAATGGCGTCTCCCGGCATGAGCACAATGCGATCAAAATCGCCCGACCAGGATGCACCCTGAGTCTGACGGCTGACCACCGTGCCATCGGCGCGGATAAGGAAGATGCGTCGCACATCCGCCGTCCTGGCCGGTCCTCCGGAGTCTCTGAGGTAGGAGCCCAGCCGCTTCCTGGGCTGGTAGCGAAAGGCATTGACGTTGTAGACTTCGCCGCTCACCTGGATGGTTCCGAGCGTCGGGGGAATATAGAAACTGTCGCCGTCTTCGAGCGGAAACTCGGGGATGTCGGCCACCGCGCGCGCGTCGGGCCTGAGACCGAGAACCACGCGCCCCGTGGGTTGAGCTCCACTGAGCTGATCGATGAGGTCTTTTTCGGTTTTCAGCTGACTTTGCTGTTCCAGGGCATTTTGCCCTGATACCTGCGCGGCCAGGGCGCCGGACATGGAGGAAGCTGCTCCCGCGGCGAGCTGCGATTCGAGGTCGGTTTGCATGCGTTGAATGGAGAGCTGGAGCTGCTGCTGCTCAATGCGGCGGGTGGATTCGCGCGTGAACTGAGAAGCATAAAGGTACGAATGCGAGGTAAGGCCGCCCGCGCGCTCCACCAATTCACGCAAGTTCTCCCCGGGACGGATGCGGTAAACGCCGGGAACGTTCACTTCTCCGGTAATGCGCACGAAGGAGGCATGCCTGTCTTCAGGCAGCGGCAGATCCTTTCTGGAGAAGATGGTGATGACGTCTCCCGGCTTCAGGATCTGATTGTCGGAAGAAGCCGGATGTTCGATGGCGTTGGCCAGGTTAAAGGGGATCAGCCGCGTGCTCAGGTCGAGCTCGTCGAGCCGCTGAATGGCCGCATAGTCCCAATTGATCTCTGCCGTGTCCTGCGACAGATCGGTCATCATGTCGCGCACATTCTCGGCAACGTGGTTCTGGCGCTTCCAGTAATCGCGCGTGACGAGAAAATCCCGGGATGGAATCAAATCGGAAACGCGCAGCCCCTCATGCCAGGGAAAGCGGCCCGGCGAGGCCACATTGCCCCTGAGCGTGACCGTGTTTTCGAACTCGGGCGAGATGGGAAAGACCTGCAGCATGTCGCCGTCGTTGAGGAGGCGCGCCAGTCCTGCCGCATTCAGGGAAAAATCGTCAACACGCCGCCGTCTATGATCTTCGACGCGCTCCAAAAGCACGCGATCGGTCGTGGCCAGGTTGGAGACATCGCCGGCGCTCTTGAACGCCGCGGCCACGGTGGTCTCGCCCTTCAATTCATAGATACCCGGCTCATTCACGCTTCCCATGATGGCCACCTGCGGGCCGACAGGAGGAATGTAAATGACATCGCCGGGCAGCAGCTGGACGTCGTGCGATCTGTCGCCGCTGCGCAACAGGTCATAGATATCCAATTCCGTCAGCAGCTGGTTATTGCGGCGCAGCTGAATATGCCGCATTGAACCGGTGGCCGAAGGGCCCCCGCAGACAAACAGCGCATTGACCAGCGTGCTGAGCGAACTCACGGTATAAACACCGGGCTGGCGCGCACTGCCCAGAACGTAAACCTGGATGGAACGCAGCTGGCCCATGGTGACGTTGAGTTCGAAACCTTTATATAAATTGCCAATGGCAGACGCGAGGAAGCCTTCAAGCTGCTGGTACTGGAGCCCTGCCACACTGAGCGCTCCCACCCTGGGCAGGAAGATCTGGCCGTTCCTGTCGACGGTGACCGAGGATTCGAGGTCGATTTTTCCCCACACGCGAATCATGAGCTCGTCTCCCGGGCCGACCACATAGTCTGCCGGCACGGGAATGCGGTCCATGGGAGCGAAGGTGGTGGGAACCTCGTTAAACAATTGCCGTCCGTATACCTCGAGGGGCCGGCCGGCGGCGTCCTCGGCAAACAACTCGAATTCCGATCGCGCAGTGAGCGGCCCGGCGATCCTTGAAGACGACGGCGCGGTCAATTCGCCGGCAGGCAAAGAAGCATTGGAGGAACCGCCTTGGGAACGGGCCAGATCAGGCGCCCTTACGGTAGCGGATCGAGTTCGATCATCTCCGACAATGACCAGGGCGCCCCCGGAAACGGTGGGGATGGTGGCGCCGTTCGGATCAGCGGGAGCGGCTCCGGTGTCGGGACAGTTGGCGGGAAGCGGGCAGGATGGATCGCTAGCCTCCTGAGCCGCGGCCATCGCCGCCGCCGAAAGGAGGGCGCAAAACGCAAAGAGAAGGCAGCAAGCCGAATACTTGTTGGTCATGGGAGGCATTTGCTCGTGGGTTTTCTAATGCAGGCCGAATCTCGCCGCTTGTGGAGCCATCGCCCCGACCCGCGGAGGCGGCGGAAGAGGCGTCAGGGTTGGTTTGGATCTGCCCACGCGGCGCAGAAGTTCGACGCTGGGGTTGTAGTCGAGAACGGTTTCTTTGAGAACCATAAGCAGCCGCCACAGGTCGTGGGTCCGGCAGATTTCCCGTAAGGAATTCAACAATTCTTCCAGATCTCCCCGGGGCAGCCCATGGCCCATATAAACGCGGATCTTGCTGTGGTTGGTGGGCACGGTATCTTCGAGGAACGTGCTCAATTCTTCGCAGAGTTTCTCGCCCGGCCGGATGCCGGTGAATTCGATGCGAATGTCATCTTCCGGCTTGAGCCCGGAGAGGAGGATCAGGTTTCGCGCCAGGTCGACGATGCGGACAGGCTGCCCCATATCGAGCACGCAAATCTGCCCCCCTTCGGCGATGGCCGCGGCCTGCAAGACAAGCTGGCAGGCTTCAGGGATGGTCATGAAGAAGCGGCGCATCCTGGGGTGGGTCACGGTGATCGGTCCGCCGGCAGCGATCTGCTTTTTGAAGATGGGAATGACGCTTCCGCTCGAGCCCAGAACATTGCCGAAGCGGACCATGACGTATTGGGTTCCACCGTTTTGCAGCGTCTGCAGGAGGAGTTCCGACACCCGCTTGGTTGCGCCCATGATGTTCGTGGGGCGCACCGCTTTGTCGGAGGAGATGAGGACAAAGCCGCCGGCATTGTGGCGGGCCGCAGCCATGGCCACGTTGTAGGTTCCGAATACATTGTTCTCGACGGCCTCAAAGATATGCTTTTCCATCAGCGGGACATGCTTGTAAGCCGCGGCATGAAAAACCATGGCCGGCTGGTACTGGGCAAACACATCGTCGAGGCGCTGAGGATTCTGGATGCTTCCGATCTCCGGGTAGAACGGAGTGGCAGGATGGATCCGCCGCATTTCACGATCGATTTCAAACAGGGGCGACTCGGCGATCTCGAATCCCACGATGCCCGCCGGGTGGAAGCGGGCAATCTGGCGGCAAAGCTCGGATCCGATGGAGCCGGCGGCTCCCGTGACCAGCGCAATCTTGCCTTCCAGCGTGCCGCGAATGGCGTTTTCCTGAAGGCGCACCGGAGTTCGTCCCAGCAGATCCTGTTCGGCCACGTCGCGGATCTGGCCCACCAGGCTGCCGCCTGCAATCATCTCGCCCAGACCGGGCACGGTCTTGCACTCCACGCCCGCCGCATGGCAACACGACAGGATGCGCGCCATCTCAGGGCCGGTCGCGGAAGGAATGGCAATCAGGATCAACTCGACCTGGTGTTCCTGAACGAGTTTGCGGATGGCCTCTGCGCCGCCACGCACCGCGACGCCGCCAACCACCATGTCCCGCTTGTGGATGTCGTCGTCGAGAAATCCGCAGACACGATAGGCGAGGCGGGGATTGATGCGGATTTCGCGAAGCAAAGTGTTGCCTGCATCGCCGGCACCGTAAATGAAGATCCTCTTCTCAGGCGCCGGGGACGGGGTGGCGCCCTCGATCCCCTCGGCGGCGAGGCGTACCTGCTGCGTGGTCTCTGCGACCATGCGCACCACCACGCGAAGCCCCGTGGTGCTCAGGAGGGAGATCAGCAGGTCGTTCACAAAAATGGAATGCGGGAGCTTTTGCGGGACCACGATGGAAATCACCAGGCAACTGAGGGCCGATGCCGCGCAGTTGGCGATGAGCAGGCGAGAGACGTCGGGAATGGAAACATAGCGCAGGCCTCTGCGGTTGAGCCTGGAGAACTGGAAGCCCAGGCTCTTGACCACCACCCAAATGGGGAGGGCGAAGGCCATTTGGCGCAGAACCGGCGGAGACGGGCGAAAATCGAAGCGCAGCAGGAACGCGGCTGCACCGCTCACGACGAAAATGGAAGCCTGCGCGGCAAGCAAGAGGATCCATCGCGCCGCGTTGCTGTTGATTACCGTGATGATTCTTCTGCGCATCGCGGATCCTCCTTCTCTCTTTCACCTTCCGGGATGGGTAGGGAAAGGCTTGCAGAACCTGGCGGAATCAGCACCCCGCTCCAAAACGAGGAGAACTTCTCGAGCGTCTCGCGTCCATTCATCGCCGACAGCTCGCTGCCTTCGATGAAACGCGAAAGTTCGGGCTTGGCCATAATCGTCAGCGCCATCGCCGCCGTAACAATGGCCGGGTTCAGATTGCGCAATTTGCCGTTTTCGATGTTGAGTTTCAGATAAGTTGTGATGCCGGTAAGCAGGGGAGCCACGAGACGGTAACACATCTCCTGGTACTTACCGCGCAACTCGATCACCGCGACACCAACCAGCTTCAACAACTCAGGCGAGAAAGTGGAAATATCCACCAACAAGTTGACGATCTTGGGCAGAACCTCTTCCGGGGCTCGCCCGTCCATATTGCGATTGAGCGTCTTGAACCGGGATTCCACGGATTGATAGCAGGAATGAAGCGCGGCGACAAACGTATCCTCTTTATGTTCGAAATAGCGGAACAGCGTAACTTCGCTGACTTCCGCCAGCCGCGCAATATCGCGGGTTCCGGTTCCGTAATACCCCTGCTGTGAGTACAGCGAAACCGCAGCGCGTATGATTCGTTCCCGGGGGGCAGGATTTTCGGGAGTTAGTGGCATTGGATTTTGTGGCACCGCACCATCGCGCGGCGGAACAGGGCGACGGCCTCTGGAAGGCGCCGGGGCGGCAAGGGCAATGGCGCGGTTACAGGCTTCAGTAACGGCTAGTTGCCGGCCGGTTCAACGTCATCGGCGTTGACTTCGAGCGCCGCATGCTGATTGATGAGACTGATGGTTAGAACGAAGCGCAGGCCGTTTTTTTTGCGCACGAGCGTGCCCGCCACACCTTGCATGGGCCCGGTTTTGATGCGGACGCGCTGGCCCGGGACGGGGCTTGTCAACGGCTCGAGGCGATTGCGGGAGGCCGCGGAGCGAAGCAGGTCGATCTCGGCGCCGGGAATGGCAATCGGGCCTTGCGCGCCCCCCACCAGCCGGAGAAGGCCGGGGGCGCGGAAAACGAGGCGCCGTTCGGCTTTGGTGACGTAAACGAATATGTAGGAAGGAAACAGGGGCTGAACAATCTTTCTCTTCTGGCGGTTTTTCCAGAGATGGACGGTCTCGAAGGTGGGCAGAAAGGATTGAAGTGCGCAGGCGTCCAGGTGCCTGGCGACGGAACGTTCTGCCTGGGGCGCGGTAAACGCCGCAAACCATTGTCGATTTTCTGAATCAGTTCGAGGACACCATGAATTCAATGAAAAGGCCGCGGACTCGATAGCCGGCGGCATAGCTGCTGCGAAGGATGACATTTGATCCTCGTTAAGACCGCGCAGTGGAATGATGAAAACCTTCCGCGTGCGAGTGACCGGGTGTTTTGCAGAAAACCGATTCCAGAGGCAAGGCTTCGCCATCGCGACTTAGCAGATCGATGTGAATACACGAGCCGCAACGGTCGCCACTCACCCCTTATTTTTGGGTCGGATGTTTCCGGAGTGAGAGTTCAATGCAAGTGAAGATTGAACGCAGTATAGCGAACACTACAGTGAGAGTGGCGCGCCAAATTGAGTGAAATTGCGGCGCCTTCCATTGTTGGAACGGGGCGACTGCGCGTGGTGCAGAAATGTGCCGATTTGGAACCGGCGTCGCCGGCGCATGCTCAGAGGCCAGGGTCGAAATCCGGCATTTCAGGAGTGCGCCGAAGCTCTCTGTTTTCTTGGAAGCAACGAAGATTCAATGATCTGGCGCAATGGGAGTTCGGCTCGGGACAGGGCAGTGGGTATGTGCAGCCTGGAGTGAAAGCGACTGCTATTGCTGCGTAGGTGATGAAAGGGAGTGCGGATTTGATGGTAGGCGAGGCGCGACTTGAACGCGCAACCCCCGGCTTAGAAGGCCGGTGCTCTATCCAGTTGAGCTACTCGCCCCCACGATTCATTGTAGCTGCGAAGTGGGAGCTTAGGTATGGGCTAACACGCGTACTCCTGGGCGGAAATGGGAGGCGTATGGGCGAGAGCGGCCTGAAGAAAGCGGATAACGGAGGTTTCGGCCCAGTGGATGCCGGACGGAGAACGGCGCGAAAGGAAGGCGCAGTGGCCGCCGTGGCTGGTTTCGACAAAGGCGATGTGGGGATTGGCGAGGAGATGCGCGCGAGTTTCAGGAAAAAGCCGGATGAAGGGATCGTCCTGGGCTTGGAGAACGAGCGTGGGCACGGCGATGCGATCGATGACGCGGGCGCTGGCAGCGCGGTAGTAGTAGTCGTCGGCATCGCGGAAGCCGCAGCAGGGCGCAACGATCTTCTGATCGAACTCGCGGATGGAGCGAATGGGACCGAGGCCGCGGAGCTGGTAGAGATGGGGGTAGAGCGCGGCTTTGCGGCGGTAGAGGCGCATGAGCTTGTGGAG
>JASHYS010000001.1 GCA_030042915.1 Acidobacteriaceae bacterium | reverse complement strand
CTGGTGGCGTTCGACTGCGCCATTGATATGCTGGCCGGACCGACGGAGATTGTTGTCACCAGCGAGCGCGGCCGCGCGGCCGACATTGCCAGCGACCTGGTAGCACAGGCGGAACACGATCCCGAGGCCTTGGCAATTTTCGTCACCACGCGCGAGGATCTGGCGCGGGCGGTGATTCGGGAAGCAAAAGAGCGCAGCCGCGGCAATCCAGTGGCACGCCAGGCGCTGCGGCGCAATGGAGTTGTCATTGTCGCGCAGAGTGCTGAAGAGGCGCGGGAGATTACCAATCGGCTCGCGCCGGAGCACTTGACCGTGGACGCAGCCAGCGATCTCGAATGGGTGCAGAATGCCGGGTCGGTCTTCGTGGGGCGGTGGTCGGCGCAACCACTGGGTGATTACATCTCCGGGCCGAATCACACGTTGCCGACCGGCGGCATGGCGGGCGTGCGCGGTGGATTGAGCGTGATGGACTTCGTCAAGCTGATCACGGTGCAGGAGTATACAGAAGACGGCCTGCGCGCACTCGGCCGTCAGGCTGTGCTTCTCGCCGAGGCCGAGGGTTTGCACGGCCATGCCGAGGCGATCCGCGAGCGCTTGGGCCCAAGGAGCCCGCGATGAATGATATGTATGTCATCCTGAGCGAGCCCGAAGGGCCACGCGAAGGGTCTGCGGTTGCTTTTAGCGACTCTTGCGGGAGCGCTCTATGACCCAATCGCCCACTGTAGTCACCCCCACTCCGCGCGCACGCGTGCAGGCGATGAAGGAGTACCATCCGCCGCTGGGCAGCCGCGACCGGCTGCGCCTGGACTTCAACGAAAACACAATTGCCTGCTCGCCCAAGGTTCGCGACACCCTGGCCGCGATTTCGGCCGGATCGCTGACGCGCTACCCCGAGCGCGAACCCGTCGAGGCAATCGTGGCCGCGCATATGGGTCTGCGCGCGGACCAAGCGGTGCTGACCAACGGTGTCGACGAAGCCATCCACGTGCTCTTCGAGACATTTCTCGAAGCCGGCGACGAAGTGCTGATGCCGGTGCCTACATACACCATGTACGAGGTGTATGCCTCTGCAACCGACGCGCGTGTAGTGACGGTGCAGGCCGATGCCAACCTGGCGTTTCCTTTCCAACGGCTGCTTGATGCAATCACGGGGCGGACGAAAGTGATTGCCATCGCCAATCCCAACAGCCCGTCGGGCTCGGCAGCCACGCGGGAGCAGTTGCTGGAACTCGCGCGGCGTGCCCCGCAAGCGGTTCTGCTGGTAGATGAGGCGTACTTCCACTTTCACGGCGAAACGGTGATGGATCAGGTCGGCGCGGTCCCGAATCTCGTCGTCGCGCGGACCTTTTCGAAGGCCTATGGACTGGCCGGCCTGCGGCTGGGATTGCTGGCTGGCCCGGTTGAGCTGATGCGTTGGGTGCGGCGCGTGCTTTCGCCATACAGCGTGAACTCGCTGGCGCTCGCCTTGCTGCCGCCCGCGCTTGGTGACGCCCAATATTTGCAATGGTATGTGAGCGAGGTGCTGACGGCGCGCACAGGGTTTGAGGCGGCATTGGACGCGGCGGGGGTGCGCCGCTGGCCGAGCCGCGCGAATTTTGTTCTGGTGGAGATTGGCGCGCAGCACGCGGTGTTCGTACGGCTCATGCGCGATGCCGGCGTGCTGGTGCGCGACCGCTCGAGCGATCCTGGCTGCGACGGCTGTGTGCGCATCACGATTGGGACGCGCGAACAGATGAAGCAGGCCGCCATGGCGCTCAAGGATGCGCTGGCCGCAATAAAGACCGGAGACGAGGCGCAATGAGTACGAAGAAAAAGGCTGCGAGCAGGCTTGCTAGCGCACGCACCGCGACGATTGTGCGCAACACCAACGAGACGCGCATCGAGTTGGAGCTAACGATCGAGGGGCAGGGACGGTATAAAATCTCAACCGGCATTCGCTTCTTCGATCACATGCTGGAGCTGTTTACGCGGCACGGCGCCTTCGACCTGGCATTGCACTGCGATGGTGACCTCGACGTCGACCAGCACCACACCGTGGAGGATGTCGGCATCGCGCTGGGCGAGGCGTTTGATCGCGCGCTGGGCGACAAGCGCGGCATTTTGCGCGCCGGCTACTTTGTGATGCCGATGGACGAGACGCTGGCGATTGCTGCAGTGGATTTGAGCGGGCGCGCGGCGTACGCGGTGGACACTCAGGTGCGCACCCGGCTGGTGGGGGATCTGCAAAGCGAGCTGGTGACAGACTTTTTTGAAGGCTTCGCGCGCGGCGCGCGAGCCAATGTGCATGTGAAGACGATGTACGGCCGCTCCAACCATCACAAAATCGAAGCGATCTTCAAAGCATTTGCGCGTGCGTTGCGCGTGGCGTGCTCGCGCGACAAGCAACTGGGTGAGATGCTGCCCAGCACGAAGGGGTTGCTATAGGTCGGAGAGACTTGGCCGCACACAGGTTTTCGGGTATTTCGTATCAGGGCACGACTGAAGTCGTGCCGAATGGAGCCACGATAAATACCCGGGGCTTTAGCCCCCGATTCAGTTAGGTACGACTCGATGGGGTCGCCGAATATGCGCGTGACGGTAATCGACTACAAAGCCGGCAATCTGACGTCGGTGCTGAAGGCGCTGCGGCATCTGGGCGCAGAGCCTCTGGTCACGGACGGCGATTTGTCGCTTGTCGAGTCAGCGGAGCGCATTGTGCTGCCGGGCGTGGGTCACTTTGCGGCAACCGAACGCCTCGATGCAACCGGTCTCACCGGCGCAATTCGCAATGCCATCGCGCGCGGCGTGCCGTTCCTGGGCATTTGCGTTGGAATGCAGTGGCTGATGGAGGGCAGCGAGGAAGCTCCCAATCAGCTCGGCCTCGGATATTTTACGGGAAAATGCAAGAGATTTCCTGAAAACAGGGAGAAGGTTCCCCACGTCGGTTGGAATCACATCCTTCCAAGAGCGGAGCCTGCGTCGCGCCTCATGGCTGGAATCAATCCGGCCGATGGAGGCGAGTACGCCTACTTCACCCACTCGTACTATGTTCCAGAAAAGCTGTTCTTCGTCCCCTCGAGCGACGTCCATGAGCCGCAAATTGCAATTGCCTCAATTACTAAATACATGCTGCAGTTTGCTTCCGCCGTTGAGCACAAGAATGTCTTCGGCGTGCAGTTTCACCCGGAGAAATCCGGCGCGACGGGGCTGAAGATTTTGCGGAATTTTCTGGAGATCGAGCGATGAAACCCGAAAAGCAGCCGCAGATCTTTCGACTCCGCCTGCCGCGCAATGCACGGCAGACTTCGCTCAGGATGACAGATCAATTATTTGTTGCGTTTTTGAATCGGAGCGCTCACTCATGCTGACCAAGCGCATCATCGCCTGCCTCGACGTGCACGCGGGACGCGTAGTGAAGGGCGTGCAGTTTGTCGATCTCGTCGATGCAGGCGATCCCGCGACGCAGGCGGCGCGGCACGCGCGCGAAGGAGCCGACGAGATTGTGCTGCTCGATATTACAGCCACGCACGAAGGCAGGCAGACGCTGCTCGACACGGTGCGAAGAACGGCGCTCGAATTGTTCGTGCCTTTTTGCGTGGGCGGAGGAATCAAATCCGCGCGCGATGCCGAGCAGGTGTTCGAAGCCGGAGCCGATAAGGTGAGCATCAATTCGGCGGCGCTGGCTGACCCCACGCTGATCAGCGCCATCGGGCGCAGCTTTGGCGCGCAGGCCGTCGTAGTTGCCATCGATGCCCGTCGCGACCCCGATGTCGATGACCCGGTGCGGGACGCGCAGGTGTTCGTGCACGGCGGGCGCAAGCCGGCGGGGCGCCGCGCCGTGGAATGGGCGCGCGAGGCCGAGCAGCGCGGCGCCGGTGAGATTCTGCTTACTTCAATGGACGCCGACGGAACGCGCGCGGGCTTTGATTGTGAATTGACCGCAGCGGTAAGCGAGGCAGTGGGCATTCCCGTCATCGCGTCGGGCGGCGCTGGCACGGTGGCGCACTTCGCCGATGTGTTTGGGCGCGGACGAGCCGATGCAGCGCTGGCGGCGAGCATCTTTCATTTCGGCGTTTCGAGCGCGCGGTCACTGAAAGAGGAATTGGCGCAGGCGGGCGTTCCAGTGAGGCTGCCATGCTGATTCCCTCGATCGACCTGATGGGCGGGCGGATTGTGCAGCTGGTGCAGGGCGAGAAGCTGCGCCTGGCCTTTGATGACTTCGAGTACTGGATCGAGCGCTTCTCGCGCTTTCCGCTTGTACAGCTTATCGATCTGGACGCAGCCATGCGGCAGGGCGAAAACGCGACGCTGGTGGAACAGATTGCCAAGCGGCTCCCCGTTCAGGCCGGTGGAGGAATTCACTCGATCGAGCGGGCGCGGCAGGTGCTGGACGCGGGCGCGCGGCGCGTGATTGTCGGGTCGGCCTTTTTTTCGAGCGAGGGCCGGGTGAATGCGGAGTTCGCCGCAAAACTCGCAGCCAGCGTGGGAGCAGAACAGGTGGTAGCCGGGATCGACACCAGGAACGGGCGCATTGCCGTGAAGGGATGGAAGTCGCAAGTCGAGCTCACACCCGACGATGCGATTCCGCAACTCGAGCCGTATGCAGCCGCGTTTCTCTACACCCATGTCGACACCGAGGGAACGATGCAGGGTTTCCCCATGGATGTTGCCGCGCGACTGCGCAAACTGACCGAGCGGCAGCTGATTGTGGCGGGCGGGATCAGGAGCCGGCAGGAGGTGGACGCGCTCGATGCGCTGGGCGCCGATGCGGTGGTAGGGATGGCGGTGTACACGGAGTCGCTATCTATCTGACCGCGAACCCAGCCCAGCGAGGCGTTCAAGCCGTCTCGGTCTCTTTGCGTCCCTGACCGACAGCGCGGCTGGTTTCAATGCGGGTATCGCGCAGCAGCCGGGCAATCTGCTTAAGGTGAAGCTGCACCGCGTAGGCGCGCAGAATCTCAGCTTGCGAAAAGCTGATTCCGGTGTAGCGGACCGTGTCCATGCGCGCTTCAAGATCAGCGATGTCCTGCTCCAGGCTGGTGCCTTCGGGCGGTTTGCTGAAGCGCCACCTTTGGATGCAACCGGCAATGAAATTGAAACGGGAGTGAATGTCGGCAGCGAAGTGCGAGAGAGCTGGCTCCAATTGCCGCGCGAAGCGATCTTCGTGGCTGTCTTTGACGGCGAATTCCAGCGCCAGAAGCGCCTCAAAAAGCGAGCGGCCAAACTCCGAAAGCAGGCTGAGGCCTTCGCGCCATCCGGGTCCGCTGGGCTCGTTGCGGGCTGCTTCGAGCAGCTTGCTATTGCCCGAAAGCAACGATTCCAGATCCAGCCGCAGGGCAGGCGCGTTTTGCGAGGGCGCGCTCAGAAAGCCTTCAAGGATGGCTTCGAAGAAGCCGCTCAGAAGCAAAAACTCCTGCGCCAGTCCGTCGCGCAGCCAAAGCCGGGCGCGATCGGGAAGAACCAGCGCGGAAACGAG
>JASHYS010000467.1 GCA_030042915.1 Acidobacteriaceae bacterium | reverse complement strand
TGTATCGCGGCCGTCCCTACCGCATGCCGGCGTAAAAACAAGGAGTAGCCAATAGCCAATAGGGATGAGCGGCGATTCGAAGGCGCGATCCGTCTTCTCCGGCTGTGCAATAATCGAAGCTTGTCCAGCAGATTCCCCTCCAGGAGGCCGGAGACAAAGGTTTGTTTGCATGCGTTTGGAGACATATGCAAATTCGCAATCGTAATTCGAACCGTTTCTATGAACTGATCGTCCTCGCGGCGCTCCTCTCGGCAGCGACCGCCCTGGCGGCGCAGGACGCGGACCGGCCCTGGATGAACTCCAAGCTCCCGCCGCAGGAACGGGCCGAAATGGTCCTCAAGCAGCTCACGCTCGACGAGAAGCTGGCCTTGCTGCACGGAAACGGGATGGCGCACGATGCGCATTGGGCAATGCCTCTCACGCGTCTTGCGAATGGAGGCGCCGGCTATGTCGAAGGCGTGGAGCGCCTCGGCATCCCGGGGCTGGTGATTTCTGATGCGGCTTACGGCGTGAGGGAAAGCGGAGTGAACGGACGATACTCCACGGCCATGCCCTCTAACCTGGGCGCAGCCTCGAGCTGGGATACGGAATCGGCCTGTGCATTCGGCACCGTGATTGGCCAGGAGCTGAGGGCGCAGGGCTTCAACATGACGCTGGGCGGCGGAGTGGACCTGGTCCGCGAGCCGCGAAACGGGCGCACCTTCGAATACACGGGCGAAGACCCGCTTCTGGCCGGCACCATGGACGGAAGCATGATGAAGTGCGAGCAGGAACAACACGTCGTCGGCGACATCAAGCACTATGTGATGAACGACCAGGAGACGGGGCGCAACTTTGTGAGCGCCATCATCTCAAAAAAGGCCATGCAGGAGTCCGATCTGCTTGCATTTCACATCGCCATCTCCCTCGCCAATCCCGACGCGGTCATGTGTTCCTATAACCGGGTCAACGGCGTTTACGCCTGCGAAAATCCATACACGCTGCGCGATGTGCTGAAGACGGACTGGGGATTCAAGGGATTTGTGATCTCAGATTGGGGCGGGACGCACAGCACCGTCGAGGCATCCGCGGCCGGTCTCGATCAGGAACAGCCCGCAAACGACTTCTACGGCGCAAAGCTCAAAGAAGCAGTTCAGGCCGGGAAAGTTCCACTCTCCGAGATTGACGATCATGCACGGCGCGTCCTCTATGCGGAGTTCGCGTCAGGAATCGTCGACGATCCGCCTCAACCAGACGTTGTGGATGTTCAGAAAGGCTTTGACGTCGCCCAGCACGTGGAGGAGGAGAGCATTGTTCTGCTCAAGAATGACGGCGCGATCTTGCCCATCGATCCCTCAAAGGTTCACAGCATCGCCGTCATCGGCGGGCACGCGGATGTGGGCATGATCTCCGGAGCAGGATCGGCGCAGGTCGATCCGCCGGGCGGCAATGCCATCATGCCTCCGGGAAAGGGTGCGCCGCGATGGGATGAGCACGTCTGGTTTCCGACGTCTCCGCTGAAGGCGCTGCGCGCCAGACTGCCGGAGACGAAAATTGACTTCGATCCGGGAACGGACCTGCAGTCGGCGGCCGCGCTTGCCAAGAACTCCGATCTTGCCCTTGTCTTTGCTTATCAGTGGGAATCCGAAGGCATGGATCTGAAGAGTCTTTCGCTCTCCGATAATCAGGACGCTCTCATCGAGCAGGTGGCGGCGGCCAATCCACGCACCATCGTGGTGCTCGAAACCGGTTCGGTGGTCACCATGCCCTGGATCGATAAGGTTGCCGGCGTGGTTGAGGCGTGGTACGCGGGCAGTTCGGGGCACAAGGCATTGGCCGAGGTGCTCACCGGAGTCGTGAATCCGTCGGGCAAACTGCCCATCACCTTCCCCAAGAGTGAAGGCGACCTGCCGCATGCGATTCCGCCGCTGCCTCCTCGTGATCCTGCGCAGGCGATGAGCGATACTCCTCCGTCGAACTATTCGGTCAATTACAACGAAGGCGCCGAGGTTGGCTACAAGTGGTTTGAGGCCCAGCACAAGGCGCCGCTGTTCGCATTCGGCTTCGGGCTCTCCTACACCTCGTATGAGTATTCCGGCCTGAGCGTCGATTCCGCCGCCAAGACCGCGCGCTTCACGGTGAAAAATACGGGCGCGCGAGCGGGTGAAGAAATCGCGGAAGTCTACGCCAGGCTTCCGAAAGGCGCGGACGAATCCTCATACAAGCGGCTCGCCGGCTGGAAGCGGATCGCACTCGCGCCCGGCGAATCGCAAACCGTGACCGTTGCCATCGACCCTCGCGTTCTCGAGACGTTTGACGAAGCGCATGACAACTGGAACCTGGCGCCGGGCAATTACGAGGTCTACGTGGGAGGCTCATCGGATCAAACGCCCCTCACCGCAAGCCTTCAGATTCAGTAGATGGGACGTGACGTGAGCAGGCCGCCGGAAGCAAGTGCACCGCGCCGAAGTTTGCAGTTCGAGAATCGTTGGCCGGTTGCGACCATCCTCTTTCTGTTGGGACTCCTGGTTACAGTTCCACTCAGTGCGCAGGCGACAGCGGCTGTAGTGGCTTTGACGGGCGTGGTTCGAACCACAGCCGGTGCGCCATTAGCAGACGCGAGCGTGACCTTCGCGGCCGCAGGCGATCAGGCCGGCCATCGAACAGCGATCACCGCAGCCGATGGGCATTTTGTCCTCGCTGACGTTCCGCCGGGACAATACACGGCGACTGTGCAACTGCCTGGCCGCGCGCCAACCTCTCCGTTTGCGATCAGCACCACAAACGCAACCCTGGTCATAACCGTCTCCGATCAAAACACCGTGACAGTCGCCCTCGCACCGCAGGGCTCCGCGCCCGCCGCCGCGAACGCTAATCCGGGCGCTGCGGCAAACGGCGCCGGCGCCACCGGCGGCGAAAAGCTGTCGAGCGAGGCCGTCAGCGAGCTCCCCCTCAACGGACGCGACTTCAGCACCTTATTGCTGCTGGCCGCGGGAACCATGACCGACGTCAACGGCGCCACCAACTTCACGCAGCAATTCGCCATCAACGGGCAACGGGGCGTGGAGGCGGTGTTCGCCATGGACGGTGCCGACGTCAGCGACCCGGAGATGGGAGGCACCATCTTTACCAACTTCAACGTCGACGCGATTCAGGAATTGCAGTCCAGCTCCGGCTGGATGCCGGCGGAGATCGGGCGCGGTGCGGCGGGATTCACCAACATCATCACGCGGTCGGGCAAGAGCGGCTTCCATGGATCGTTTTTCGAGTTTCTGCGCAACTCGTCGCTCGATGCGCGCAACTACTTCGACCATCCATCGATCGCCGATCCCGGCCGGATTCCGCCCTTCCGGAGAAACGAATTCGGATTCACCAATGGCGGCCCGGTGGTGCTGCCGCATGCGTATGACGGGCGCGGCCGCACCTTTTACTTCGGCGAGTATCAGGGCTTTCGGCAGGTGCTGGGGACGACGCAAGTGCTGGCTGTACCCACAGGCGCGGAGCGCATGGGGCAGGACACGGTGACCTACCCCGACGGGAGCACCGACACGCTCCAGGTGCCGGTCAATCCGCAGATCGCTTCGGTGCTCGCAATCTATCCCCAGCCCAACGTTCCGACGGGCGCATATGGACCGCGCACCTACGAAGCGCCTTCCAATGTGGACACCGATGCCGACCAGTTCTCGATCCGCATCGACCAAGGCCTGGGAAAGAAGGGGCAGTTTCTCGGCCGGTTCACCTATGACAATCTGACCGGACCGACGACCAACCCGGACCAGACACTGCTGGATGGGAGTTTTGGCATACAGTACGTCGACCGGCAGCGCAACGTTGTGTTCACCTACACGCGCACGGTGTCTGAGCGGTATCTTTGGTCGGCGTCGCTCAGTATCACTCGCTCCACTCCCTCTTTTCCCACGCCGAACCATACCGACCCGGCGCTGAAGTTCCTCGACGGTCTCTATGAGCCATACAACTCCGCAGCCGGATCGGTGATGTCGGCATTCGGAAATCTGTTTCAGGGCCAGTTGAATTTCGCCTTCACCTCGGGACCGCACAACGTGAAGTGGGGTGTGGAGGCGCGGCTGAACCGCGACACGACGTATTTCGGAATCAGCCCCAACGGCGAATACGATTTTGGCGGCGGAACGGTGTATTCGCCCGTGTTCATTCCATCGGCAAGCGGCCAGCACAACGTTGAGCCGGGTGGTCCTCTGCCCGACACGCTCAGCAGCCTGCTGCTTGGGTATCCCTACGGCTATACCATCGCCGTCGCACCTCCCTACTTCTCGAATGGAACTC
>JASHYS010000466.1 GCA_030042915.1 Acidobacteriaceae bacterium | reverse complement strand
CGAACGCTACGACCGACACCCAGGGGTTGTAGAGGAACGAATGCGGCCAGCCGATGGGATTGGGCTTGTCGAAATGATTCTCATAACCTTGCAAGGCGACGCCGATGAGGCCCACGATGCCGCCCGCAGCAATCAAGCCTGAGGCGTAGAGCGAGCCGGGCGAAACGTCGGAGTCGGCATTTTCGGTGTCGCCAGAGCGTCGCGCAGACCAATCGATGAGCGCGCGCATCACGCCGCCGGTGAAGATGGCGAGCGTGGTTCCAATGGAGAGATACGCGCCTACTGCCAACGAAAGCGACCGGATGCCGAGCAGCTCGATGGCGATGACGAGAAAGACGCCGATCATGACCAACCCCCAGGGCAGCTTGCGGCTCAGAATTCCGTTGATCACGGTCGCCATCAGTTGCGCCTGCGGCGCGGCGGCGCGTTCGCTGCCGATGCCCGGAATCCAGCGGACCTCAATACGCCCCGTAGCGGGTGAGTAGAGGTATTTCCCATTGGCAAGCTCGGACGAGCCAATGGCATTGAGCACAATGTACTCGCTCTTCTGATGGATGGATTTCGACCCGTCGGGCGCGATGACGGGGAACTGTTCGACCAACCCCTTGGTGTCGCGCTGAACCGCGACGCCGGGGTGTGAGGCATTGATGTCCCACGCCTGCGGAGCGGCGCGGAAGACCTGGAGGTTCTGGTTCATGGCCTGAAGCGTGTAGCCGATGGCAACCGTGGAAACGGCGATGCCGATGAGGAATGCGAAACGCTGCGATTTCGGCGTGGCGCCGATGATGAAGCCGGTCTTCAGATCCTGCGACGTGTCCCCGGCCTCAGCCGACGCGATGCACACCACGCCGCCAATGGTGATGGCAAGTGCGCCGAAGGCCGGCGCGGTCCAGCCGCTCACCAGGAATATGGCCGAAGTGGCCATCAGCGTGGCAATGGTCATTCCTGAAATGGGGTTGGCAGAACTGCCGATCAGGCCGACGATACGCGAGCTGACGGTGACGAACAGGAAGCCGAAGGCCACCACAAGAATCGAAGCCGCGAGGTTGGCGAACAAGCCCACCTGCGCGCCCGGCACCGGCTTAAGCCAGAGAAAGAAAAACATGAGGATGACGAGCGCGATGGAACCGACGATAGCCGTGCTCATGGTGAAGTCGCGCTCGGTGCGGATGGGCGCCGCTACAGCGGCAGTGCGATGACGAATCTGCGCAAAACCGGACCGCAGCGCGCCGATAATCGTGGGGAGCGTTTTGAAAAGTGTGATGAGGCCGGCAGCGGCTACAGCACCCGCGCCCATCGGACGGATGTATGTGATCCATAGATCGCTTGGCCCCATCTGCGCGATGGGTACGGTGCCGGGATAAACGGGATGCGGCAGGTCCTTGCCGAAGAAATAAATCAGCGGCATCAGGACCAGCCATGAGAAGACTCCGCCGGCAAACATGGTGCCTGCCGTGCGGGCCCCGATGATGTAGCCGACGCCCAGATACTCCGGTGTCGCGTCGGCCTTGATTGACGCGCCTTTGAGCACGTGCTGGGGACCGAAGTCAGGCTGATACTCCGGCGTGCCTGGCCAAGCGCCAAAGAGGTTTTCATTCTGAAAAAACGTATAGAGCGCGCCCAGCCCGAGGCCGAAAAACACGCGGCTGGCAAACGATCCGCCCTTGGCTCCGGCCATCAGCACGTCGGCGCAAGCCGTGCCCTCGGGAAACTTCAGCTTGCCGTGCTCTTCCACAATGAGTGGCCTTCGCAGCGGAACCATAAAGAGCACGCCCAGGTAACCGCCGATCAGCGCCAGCATGAAGATGCGCGAATACTCGAGGTCGAAGCCGAGAAAGATGAGCGCGGGCAGCGTGAAGATGACCCCCGCGGCGATGGACTGGCCGGCATTTCCCGCGGTCTGCACGATGATGCATTCGAGGACCGAAACCTTGCCCTCGCTGCGCAGAAAGCTGATAGAGATGACGGCAATCGGAATCGAGGCGGCCACAGTGAGCCCAGCCCGCAAACCGACATAGACCGTGACGGCGCCAAAGATGAGACCGAAAAGCGAGCCAAGCAGAATGGCACGAACGGTGAACTCAGGCGGATGTTGATTGGCCGGCACAAAGGGTTGAAATTCGGGCATGGATAGCCTCCGACTGAATACAAGCGAAATTACTCAACAAATTCCTGAAAGAGGGAGTTTATCAGCGCGGGCGGCGAAGACAATAGTCGCTGCGTTACCGGATTTTCCTGAATCGCGGCCGATCTGCGGCATTAGCCCGTTCTGCACAATTTCAATTCCCATGGGCTTCATTCGTATGGCAAGCTCGTGACAGCAGGGGGAGGGCCAATGGCATGATCACGGGCGCTCATGTGGTTCTGTATAGCAAAGACGCGGAGGCGGACAGGGTATTTTTCCGCGACGTTCTCAGTTTTCCCAGCGTTGACGCGGGGCACGGATGGCTGATCTTCGCCATGCCGCCCGCGGAAGCCGCGTTCCATCCCGCCGAGTACAATGACCGTGCCGATCTCTACCTGCTTTGCAACGATTTGCAAGCTGAAATCGCTACCCTCAGCAAGAAGGGAGTTTCATGCACTGCTCCGCACAAGGAGCGTTGGGGAACAGTCACGCAAATCCAGCTTCCCGGCGGAGGCAAGCTCGGTTTGTACCAGCCGTCGCATCCGGTCGCCATCGGCCTGAAACCCTGAGATCGGCCGCCGCATTCCTATCACAATGCCGTATCGCTCTGTATTCATAGGGCTTTCATGTTTCGCGCCTAAGATTAACTCGCATAACCAAGGAACTTCCCTAAAGTAACGGAAATTGCACCCTCAACCGCTCAGTTTTCTATGGACAGCCGCATTTTCGTTGGCCCACAATGCTAACTCAGGGGGTCCGGCGCCCACCCCGGCGCCGTCATTTCCAAGCCATTTTTCTCATTGCAGTAGAATGCTCAAATTCTGTCCGCCGGAGCCGATTGACGCGCACCTGCAGCTACCACCGGAACCATTTCGGCGCGTTCGTCGATCCACGCGCCAAGTCGAGTTGCTTCGGCTCCTTCTATGCCGTCAGGGAAATGTTATAGCAGCACCAAAGGAGAAAATTGAATGCGTACGTTGGGAAAATATACGCTCCCGATCGCCGCGATCCTTTCGATCGCGCTTAGCTTCTGTGATGCTCAAACCGTGCAAACCATTCATGTGCGCCAGGCCACGCAAGACGGGACCGCGCGCTTCGTTGGCAGTCTTCCCGCAACCCAAACCTTGAATCTGGTCATCGCCCTGCCACTGCGCAACCAGGATCAACTCGATCAACTGTTGCAGAACCTCTACGATCCCGGCAGCCCGTCCTTCCATCAATTCCTCACGGTGGAGCAATTCACTGATCAGTTCGGGCCCACGCAGGATGAGTACAATGCGCTCATCAATTTCGCTCAGTCGAACGGCCTGAAGGTGGTAAGCACCTCGCCGAACCGCGTCAACTTGCAGGTTTCAGGATCGGCTGCGAACATTCAAAAGGCCTTCAATTTGAACCTCGGTGTCTACCAGCATCCCACCGAGAGCCGCACCTTCTACGCGCCCGACAAGGAACCGACCACCAACCTGTCGTTTGCTCTTTGGCACGTCTCCGGTCTCGACAACTTCTCCATCCCGCACCCCGCGGGCTTGACGAAGAATCCGGAGCGTTCCGGAACCAGGTCCGGCGCGACCACCGGCTCGGGTCCATCCGCCTCGTTTCTAGGCAGCGACATGCGCGCGGCCTACTATGGTGGATCGCTCACGGGTTCCGGGCAATCGCTCGGCTTGCTCGAGTACTACGGCACAGACTTGGCCGACCTCAATACCTACTACAAGAACGTGGGCCAGACCGAGAGCGTGCCCATTACTCTTGACTCGACCGACGGCACCAGCACAAGCTGCACGTATCCCAGCTGCGACGATACCGAGCAGACGCTCGATATGACGCAGGCGCTGGGCATGGCGCCCGGCATGTCGAGCCTCGTCATGTACATTGGCTCAACGGATGCGGCCATCTTCGGCGCCATGGCCACAGCGTCTCCGCTCAACGCGCAGTTGAGTTCCTCATGGACCTGGAGTCCCGCCGATCCCAGCACCGACAATCCCTACTTCGAGGAGTTCGCGGCGCAGGGCCAGAATCTCTTTCAGGCGGCCGGCGACGACAGCGCGTGGAACTCGCGCTCCGAGATCTATCCGGCTGACGATGTCTATGTGACGTCTGTTGGCGGCACCGATCTCGAGACCAGCTCAGCGGCAGGCCCATGGGCTTCTGAAACCGCATGGTCCGATGGCGGAGGCGGCATCTCGCCCGACAAATTCGCAATTCCCTCCTGGCAAACCGCTGCGGCCAAAAGCTGCTCCAGTTGTTCGCAAACTTATCGCAACGGCCCTGACGTTTCGGCCAATGCCAACTTCACTTACTACGTGTGCGCCGACCAGGAAGCCTGCACGGCCAATGAATATGGGGGCACCAGTTTCGCCACGCCACTCTGGGCCGGTTACCTGGCGCTGACCAATGAGCAGTCTGTAGCCAACGGCAATGGGAAGCTGGGATTCATCAATCCCACTCTTTACACCATTGGCCTGGGTTCAAGCTACGATACCGACTTCCACGACATCACCAGTGGCAGCAATGGCTACTCGGCGACGACAGGCTACGATCTGGCTACGGGCTGGGGCAGCATGAATGGTGCCAACCTTTTGAATGCTCTGGCGGGGACAGCGGCGGCGCCGGGTTTCAGTCTTAGCGCCTCGCCCAGCTCAGTTTCCGTTGTGCAGGGCAACTCCGGTTCCTCTACTATCACCAGCACGGCAGTCGGCGGATTTGATTCGACCGTTACGCTTTCGGCGTCTGGCGAGCCCAGCGGCGTGACCGTCACTTTCAGCTCCAACCCCGCCACCATCACCGGCTCGGGCAGCCTGAGCATGACGATGGCGGTCGCCTCGACCGTGGCAACCGGCACCTACACGATTACGGTGACGGGGACCCCGGCGAGCGGCACCACGGAAACCACAACGGTCTCGCTCACGGTCACGGCGCCGGTCAAGGGAAGCTTCACCCTTTCCGTTTCACCCAGTTCGGGATATCTCGACCAGGGCCAGAGCGGATATGCTGTCGTGACCGCTACGGCCTCGGGCGGCTTCAGCTCGTCGATTACGCTTTCCGCCAGCGGCATCCCCTCCGGCGTAACGGGCAGCTTCAGCCCCAACCCGATTACCGGGGGCTCAGGCACCTCGGACTTCACCCTCACCGTCTCCAGATCGGCCCCAACCGGGACCTATCCCATCACCATCACAGGGACGGGCGGTGGCGTTACGGCAACTACCACTCTAACCTTCTCAGTAAGGCGATAGACTACGTTGGCGTGCCGTGCAAGCGGTTTCTAGAGCTAAGGGCCCGGATTGAATGTCCGGGCCTTTTTCTTTCCGGCGCAAACGCCGCTGGTTGCTGGTCTTCGCCGCGGCGGCTCCATTCGAGCAAGATAATCCAGCTTGGCGAACCCGGCCTCCTGCGCGTAGCGTATTGTGCATCGCTCGAATTGCCGCAACTGGAGAACTGAATGTTTCAACTGGGAGCTGTTCGCGCGCCGGCCAGGCTGACCAAGCCGGGTTGGTTTCGCGCGCCTGCCCAACCTTTATCCGTTTCCACGCCGGTGAAGCGCCTGGTATCGCTCGATGTGCTTCGCGGCATCACCATCGCGTTCATGATCATGGTGAACAACCCGGGTGGGTCCGGCGCCTGGACGCAAATGCGCCACGCGGCATGGAACGGATTGACGGCTACGGATTTGGTTTTTCCCACATTTCTTTTCGTAGTGGGCGCATCCATCGTCTTTTCCACCCAGGCGCGGCTGCAACGGGGCGAATCGCGCGCCAAGCTGGCCTGGCATACAGTTCGACGCGCGGTCATTCTGTTTCTTCTAGGTATTGTGGTCAATGGATTCCCCGCTTTTGAGCTCGATCACCTTCGCTTCTACGGCGTCCTGCAGCGCATCGCCATCTGCTATCTCATCGTGTCTCTGCTTTACATCTGGGACCGCCGCGTGTGGACGAAGGTCGCGCTCCTGATTGTGGTGCTAGCCGGCTATTGGGTTCTGGTCCGTTATGTGCCGGTGCCCGGTGCAGGCACTCCGGTTCGCAACATTCCCCTCCTCGACAAGGATCAGAACATCGTTGCCTGGCTCGACCGGCAACTCATGCCCGGCCATCTCTACGAAGAGTTCGACACCCACAACGCGCGCGACCCTGAAGGGCTGCTCAGCGATATTCCCGCTGTGGGCACAACGCTGCTCGGATTGTTGGCCGGCCTGTGGCTGCTGCGCGGCTGGCTGCCGCTGAAGGTTAAAGCCATGGGCTTGGCTGCGGGAGCGGCGGCGTGTCTTGCCTCCGGATACCTTTGGGCGCATTGGTTCCCCCTCAACAAGAAAATGTGGACCAGTTCCTACGTGCTGGTGGCGGGGGGTTGGTCGCTGCTCCTGTTTGCCGTACTGTTTTGGCTGCTGGAACATCACAGTTGGGGCCTGAAGGCGCAGAAGAAAGGCATCACCTGGCCGTTCCTCGTCTTCGGTTCGAACGCCATTGTGGCCTACATGATCAGCGAATTGCTGGGCAGTGCCCTCGATCTCATTCATTTCACCGCGGGCGGGCGTCAGGTGAGCACGATTCCTTATGTCTATCATCACGTCTTCATGCACATCGCCGATTCAGGCTGGCGGGCCCTCGCCTATTCGGTTACGTACACAGCCGTGTGCTTCATTCCAGCCTGGATTCTCTACAGCAGAAAGATCTTCATCAAGGTATGAGTTCAGTGAGCTGATGCGGCGCATGGCGAAGCTGCGGCCCGGGAGACATCGATGAGAATCGGCCAGATCGCATGCACGATGATTCTTTGCGCCGGCGCGGCCCTGGCACGAGCGCAGACTTGCGATCTGAGGGACTGGAAGCCGATCGCCGCCGTCAACGTCACATCGAGCCGCGGCACGGTCGAAGTTTCCTGGTCAGGCGAGCGGGGCCAGCAGAACCGCGTTCGCCTCGAGTTGCGCGGCAACCAGCCCGTGGTTGCGGAGCTGGCGGCGCGCTCGTCCAGCGGCGCGTGGATTGTGCTGGGCAAAGATCTGACGCCTGACTTCCAGGTCACCACCGGCCGCCGCCGCATCTCCACAACAGAGCTCGACATCCTGAAACACCTGAACAACGATACCCCCGAGGCCGAAGAGCAGTACAAGTGGAACGTCTTTTGGGATGCGCCTCTCGAAATTCCCGGCCACGATTCGCATCTTGTGGGCCCGGGCCGCACGCCCGATGAAGTTGCGCACGCCACGGTCAGCTACAGCTCCAGCGCCTGCCGCGTGGCGAGCGACGGTAACCGCGTCAGCGTCGTCTTCAACGGCCTCACGCTCGGCATCTTCTCGGGCGATCTCGAATTCACCGCCTACAAAGGCTCCAATCTTCTGCGCCAGGAAGCAGTGGCAAAAACCGTCGCCAACGACGTCGCGTACATCTACAAGGCCGGGCTGAAAGGCTTTGACCTTCACGACGGCACGAAGCTGGAGTGGCGCGACGACGCCCAGGTGTGGCAGCAGTATACGTTCGGCGGTGAGATCAACCAGCAGCCGGTCAACTTGCAGGCGCGCAACCGCCTTGAGATTCTCGACACGGCGCCCGGCTCACTGGCTATCTTTCCGCCGCCGCACAAATTCTTCTTCGCGCGCGAGAATGAGGTGAATCTGGGCTACGTTTACTACCGCAAAGACAGTGACAACAGCTTCTCGCTGGGCGTTATGCAGCCTGAACACGGCTCAGGCTACGCGCCCTGGGGTGTTTCCGACGAGGTCTGGAACCGCCGCGTGCGCGTGGCGCGCTCGCAAATCTTCAATTACGCCCTCTACAACGCGCCTCCCGGCACTATGCAGCACATGGCTGTCTTCTACTATCTCAGCGCCGCCGGCGCCCGCACCGCGCAGCAGCAGGTGATGGCTTACACGCACGACGACGCCTACAAGCCCGTCCCTGGCTTCAAAACCGTCACCGGCCACTTCCATCTCGATTTCAACGAGATGATTCGCGATCGTGATACCGCCGACTTCATGCCCACCTGGGTGCCAGTCTTCCGCGGCCTCGGCATCAACATTGTCTACCTCGGCGACTTCCACGACGACTCCGATCTCGCCGACCCCGGTCCCAAGCGTTTCCCCGAGCAGAAACTCTACTTCGAAGGCGCAGCCAAGGTTAGCGATAAGGACTTCCTGGTGATTCCCGCCGAAGAAGTGAACACTTACCTCGGCGGCCACTGGTACCTGATGCTGCCCAAGCCGGTTTACTTCTCGCACGCCGTGCCGCGTCCCGCCGGCCAGACCTTTGAGGAAAACGATCCCGCTTACGGACACGTCTACCACCTCGGGTCGGTTCAGGACGTGGAGAATTTCGTCAACCGCGAGCAGGGCATCATCTGGGTGGCGCACCCACGCACCAAGAGCTCTGCCATGTATCCCGACGTCTACAGGGATCAGGATTTCTTTTTGAGCGACCGCTTCATCGGCGGGTCGTGGGAGTCATTGCCCGTGGACCAATCTCAGGCGCGCTTGTGCGAGGTGCGCTGCTTCGGCGTTAACGACGACATGAGCAATTGGGCGCCGAAGCCCAAATTCATGCTCGCCGAAGGCGACACTTACATGAAGATCCCCAGCGATGAGACCTACCCCATGCTCGCCATCAACTACCTCAAGCTCGACAAGGTCCCGGCCTGGAACCAGAGCTGGGCGCCGGTCGTGGACGGCATTCGCGTCGGCAATTTCTTCGGAACCACAGGAGAAATTCTCTTTCACAAGTGGGGCATTGAAGGTGCAGGCGCGAAAAGCGTTTATACCGCCAGCATCGAATACACCTTCCCTCTCGAATTCGCCGAACTGGTGTGGAGCGATGGCGCCAAGGTCGATCGCCAGATTATCCGGCTCACCGACACCGAAGCCTTCGGCACGAAGTCTTTCCGAATCCCCTTCGATGCACGCGGCAAAAAGTGGGTTCGCTTCGATGTGTGGGACGCAGCGGGCAACGGTGCCTGGCTGCAGCCGGCAAAGCCAAAGTGAAAGATGCAGCTTCCAGCCACGAGCTCTTAGCTCCATCTTGCAGTACGGCGCGATGGCGGAAGGATCTTGGCCAGGCACGCAAATCCTCCGGCTCCCGCACAATCAAGCCAGGAGCTGGAGACTAGTCGCTAAATAGCTGCATTTAGTATTTCGACTTGATCCCGTACGTCAGACCCATCGTGAACTGGAACGAGTTCGGCTTGGTCGGCGGTTCCGCGATCGGGGCATTGTTCAAATAACTGTCGAGCGTTCCCAGCGAGAAGCTGAAGTTCTTGTACGCGGGAAACGCAAAGGTATTTGTCTCGTTTGCCGAGTAAGCGTGCGGATCGTTGAACGCAGGAATGAATGCGAGCCCTTGCGTGAACGTCACCAGCTTCAAGTGCAGCCCATATGTGGCGGAAATCGTGGAACCCACCAGGCTTGTGCTGGGACTGGGCGGTGGCGGCGTGGGATTTGCGGCCGTGGCAGGTGTGCCGAGGAAGCTCTGGGCCTCGTACTGGATGGTCCCTTTAATATCCAGCTCCTGTTTCGGGGCTTTGATCGCTGTCCACCCAATGCCACCGCCATAAGTCTGCTGCAGTGCCAGGTTCTGCGAAAAGTTGTGGTCGAAGGCTGCCTGCCCCAAAGCGAAGAATCGCGGCGAAAAGTATTGGTCGCGCTCGCC
This sequence comes from Acidobacteriaceae bacterium, assembly GCA_030042915.1. The sequence goes on along the minus strand of JASHYS010000466.1, from coordinate 12,501 downwards.
GCCGGCATGGTAAATGGCCGTCTTCGTGGTCACAGGCGCCACCACGGTCGGAGGTGTCCCAGGAACCGTGTAACCGGGCTCGGTAATCTTTCCGAACGAGCCGCTGAAGACCACGGAAGTGCGGTCGCGTGTGTCAAGCCAACTCACTGTGGGCACTATGCGCGCCAGGTTGACCGCGCCCGAAAAGGTGTACTGATTCTCCGTTGCCGTCACCAGCGTCGCGCCGGCAGTGGCGGCTCCGTTCCATCCCGTAAAGAAGTTCGGCTCATGATTGATCTGCTTATCGAGCGTGGCCGCGTCCATGATGAACTGCGCGTTCTTCGCCGGAATCGGCAGGCTGGCTGGTCCGGCTGCGGGATGCACGGTTACCACCTGGTCCGCCACGTCCAGCGTTCCTGACGGGATTTGAACCTTGCCTTTTCTTGCACCAGAATTCACCGTCGAGCTCAGCACGCCGAACGACTCTGTCACGTGCAGTTCCTTGATCTTGTCCCAGCCGACGGTTACGTCGCCCAGAGGATCGCTGTGGAAAGTCACCTTGCCGGCTTCTTCGCTCACAAATTTCCCGTGTAGCGTGTCGCCATTGCTCAGCACCATCACATCCGGTGCCGGATTGGGGGCAGCTTTCGTCTGCGCTGCGCACATCGCGGTCGCGCCGACTGCTGTGATGATTAAAGCCAAACGACTTCCTCGACTGAGCAGGCAAAAGATACGGAGGGGGGAGTTTTTCATTGGTGGGCATGCCTCGAGTTTCTGACTGGGATGATCGGAAGTACTTCGCCAACGGATGGCCCGATAAGAATTGTATCCTTCGATGACCGGATGGACGAATCCGCTGCCGGCCTGCTGACGCTCGCCGGCGTTGCGAACCGTCGCAGGAGCTCGTCCCGCGTTTTAGCGGCAGGTCCGCTGCCGTACACTGGTGTACACATTCCTACCGCACTCAACCGGAGCTTTCCATGTCCAAGACCGTCTCGTACGCCAAATGGGCTCTGGAGTCATATTGTCTGGGCCTCAAGCTGCGCTCGCTGCGCACCAGCAAGCACCTCACCCTCTCCCGCCTGGCCGCGGAAACCGGGCTTTCCACCGCGCTGCTCTCCAAGCTTGAGACCGACCGGATGATTCCCACGCTGCCTACGCTGGCCGCCATCGCCCGCGTCTACGGCGTCAACATGAGCTACTTTTTCTCCGAGCCCTCGCGTCATTCGCTCTCTGTCACGCGCAAGGCTCACCTGCAAGGTCAAGGCCGCATACTCGAATCTATCAAGGTGACTTCTCTCAATGCCCAAGGCGAGGGCTTCCGCCTGGTTGCGGAAGTGGTCGAGTTCCCGCCCGGCGGATCGACCGTCGCCATGAACGCATTCGAGGAAACGGGCGCGGTGATCTACGTGCTCGAAGGCCGGCTGCGGCTCGACGCGGGAAGCGTGCACGACGTGCTCGAAACCGGAGATTGCGCCTGCATGGAAAGCGAAATGCCGATGGCCTGGAGTGCTGCCGACAAGCACCGCTGCCGGGTTCTGGCGGTTCTGCCCGGCGACGGCCAGCGTCGAAAGGCCCCCGCACACCCTTAAGCCGGCTCGAGGGCTCCGAACTCGCGCACCGCAAGGCCCCGACCCGCGGCAGATTCGGCTTTGCCACCCCTCGGCCCGATCTGTAGTATGGTTTGCGACTTCGAGGACACGTTACTATGCGACCCAATGCCAAGCTGATGAAAGCCGCGCTCACCGGAGCCCTGGGCGGCCTGCTGTATGGATTCGACACCATCGTCATTAGCGGCTTCATCGGAACCGTGACGCGGCTCTACAACCTCAGCCCCAGCGGCAAGGGTCTGACGGTAGCTGCCTCGCCGGTCGGCAACGTTTTTGGATGCTTTGTGGCCGGAATCGTAGGACAGCGCATCGGCACGCGTGCCGCATTACGCTATGCAGCGGGGCTTTATGTTCTGGCCGCGCTGGCTGCCGCGTTCTCTCTCAGTTGGCCCATGCTGGTGACTGCCCGATTTGTCGGCGGGTTTGCGATCGGGGCATGCAGCGTCTTGGGACCGGTCTACATCGCCGAGCTTTCTCCTGCACAGTGGCGCGGGCGTCTCGTAGGCTTGTTTCAGATCAACGTGGTCTCGGGCATTTTAATCGGCCTTGTTTCCAACTACATCGTTCGCCTTTGCAATCTGGGGGGCCTTGAGTGGCACGTGATGGTCGCTGTGGCCGCACTTCCGGCGTTGTTCTTCCTGATCCTGCTGTTTTCTATTCCCCAATCGCCGCGCTGGTCAGCTTCGCGCAACGAGATTAACGAAGCCCTCCGTGTTCTTACTGTTGTGGGCGCGCCCGATCCCAAGGCCGAGCTGGCCGACATTCAGTCGGCGCTCCAGGCTGAACACGCCAAGGTCGATGAGTCCGTCTTCCAGTGGAAATACAGATATCCTCTGTTCCTTGCAATCGCCATCGGCGCCTTCAACCAATTAACAGGGATTAATGCCATTTTGAGTTACGTCCACGATATTTTCACTGCCGCCGGCTTCGGCCAGCTCTCCAGCGACGCGCAGGCTATCGCCATCGGCGCCGCCAATCTGATTTTCACCCTGGTGGGCATGACTCTGATCGATAAGTTCGGCCGCAAGAGCCTGCTGATCGTTGGCGCAATCGGGAACGCGCTCTGCCTCTCGGGCGTGGCGTGGATATTCAGTTCGCACAGCCATCAGTCGGCCCTTTTGCCGCTGCTGGTGACGTTTATCGCGTTCTTTGCGTTGTCGCAGGGCCTGGTGGTCTTCGTCTACATCGGCGAAGTGTTTCCCAACGCGGTTCGCGCCAAGGGGCAAGGGGTAGGCAACGCCAGCCTTTCGGCCATCAATATGGCGATTCTCTACAGTTTCCCGGTCCTGCGGGCCAGCTTCGGCGATAGTACGCCTTTCGTGCTTTTTGCCGTGGCCACGGTGGTGCAGTTGATTGTGGTTTCGTTGTTCTTCCCTGAAACCAAGGGCCAAACGCTTGAGCAGCTGCAGCGCAAGCTAATGCGCGCCTGAGCAGTCGGTCGTTTGCCGGCCCGGTCAGCGCCGTCAAACCGACTCGATGGCGTGAATGCTCTCGGCAACTTCACTCTTCAGCGCCTCCGCGTCGGCGAGGAAGAGCCTTCGCTCCCGCGCGGGCAGTTGCTTCAGCAGATCGGGATAGAAAGCCGCCTCGCACCCCGGAAACGCCGCGTAGCCAATCGATGAAGCCATCGCGCAGCTCACCTTCACCAATTCCGTCACGTCCCAAGCGCCGTCATTGCGGCGTTCCGCATGATGGTCGGCAACCACCGTCTCCAGGTCTTGCGGAAGCTTCCAGTCGGCTACCAGCTGCCTCCCGGTTTCGCAGTGATTCCATCCGAAGAGTTCGCGTTCGGCCTCGAGAATCGTTGCCGAACCTCCGCGATGCGTCTCCAGAAGCGCCGCGTAATCCTTGGGTTGGATCACTGCCAGCGCCATCCGGCCCACGTCGTGCAAGATGCCTGCAGTGTATGCCTGGTCCTTGTCGATGAATCCAGTCGCTGCCAGCCGCTCAGCGACCATCGCGCAAGCCAGGTTGTGCCGCCACAGGTTGCGCATCGCAGGCTGGCTCATCGTCTTGCCAAGATACGCACGCACACCCACCGTCACGCACATGCCCTGCAGGGTGTTGGCGCCCAGCACTGCCACGGCTTGCATGATGGTCGTGGAAGGATAGCGCGGAGCGTAAAGCAGCGAATTCGCCACCGTCAGCACTTCGCTGGCAAACGCCGGATCAGACGAGATGAGATCGCACAGCTGATGCAACTGCACATTCTCGTTATTGGCCAGTTGCAGTACACGCACGGCAACCTGCGGAAACGGCGGCAGGCGCAAATGCGCCCAGGGCATGTTTGCCGCTTGCACGCTTCGCTGTTCCATGCGTAGGCGTCTCCTTGTTGCCGTCATCCTTCCACGGCGCCCGGGCATCGCCGTTTGTCCGCGCAGGGCCCAGCACGCGGCGGCGGCCGGCACGCCATCGTGCGCATCGCGGTATCTGATGTTTCGGCAATCGGGGCCTTTTCTACAGGGGGAATCGGCCGCCGCAAGCCAATTGATTTTCAGCTTGGCTCACTGCGCGGTCCAGGTTTTTCCATCGGTACTCAGCCAAATCTGATTCTTGTCATTTAAAAGTTCAAAGAATACAACAGGCGGCTGTACCGGGCCCCCCTCGGCAGGGACATTTCCCTCCGGCTCAGCCTGCGCGGCAGGCGCAGATTGCAACGCGCCGTCTGCCACAAGCCGTCTTCGCACTTGAACTGCGCGTCCTGTCCATTGCGGATCCACGCGCTCCCACGTGTCGCCCCAGTCCTCGCTCACGAACAGCGTGCCCGCCTGGTCGATGGCCAGCTCGCGATGCCCTGCACCGGCCATGGACATGGCGTCAAGCCCGCTGGGCAGGTGAATGGACTTCGCGGCCATTGCAGCAGGGCGTGTTGGTACGAGTCTCGGAACAGCGATCTGAGGAGATGGACCCGGCGGTGATGCAGAGGCTGCCGGTGCGCTTGCCTGAGCGCCTGCGGTGCCGCTGACCGCGCCTGCTCGTGGCGCCAACAAACGCCCGTTCGATGCCTCTGCTTGCCGCTGACGCTCGGCCTGTTCCTGCGCTGCATGCATCGCCGGCTCCGCCGCCTCCTTTTCGACGTCCCTCACTCCTCCGCTTATTGCTCCTTCGGCAGCTGGTGGCGGCGGGAGTGGAGCCGGCGGCGGAGCAGCTGTCGGCGGGCTGTGCCTGAGGCCGAATTCCATCCCGTGCACTTCAGCGCGCGAGTCCGACCTCTCTGACGGCGTCGTCAATCGGTTGGCCTGCGCCTGCTCTTCAGCCACTGAAGGCGCTTTTCCAGCTCTTCCCTCACGCGCAGCCATGTACGGAGGCGGAGCTTCGGTATGAGTTCCTGGCCTCCGCTCTGCCGGCCCCGGCGCGGCAGACGATTGCGCTGGACTCTTCAGCCTTGCAGGCGGGGTTTCCGATGGCGGAGACGCCGCGGGCGCGGCTTCCTCGGGTACCTGCTGAGTGGCGGCCGGGACGCTCGCAGCACTTGGCGCCTGGCCCTGCGGCTCGACCCTTGCCACTTCCGCGCTTCGTTCCACATTGCGCACGTGCACGTACACCACCACTGCGACTGTCGCGGCCAGCGCCGCCGCCGGCGCCGCCGCAATCCACCAACTTCTCCACCACGCACGCGGTTCCCGCGCCGTCACACGTTGCGACCCAATATCCGCATCGGCTGCATCGCGGGCCAACGTGACGACCCGCCGGCACCGCCCGCATGCGGCCAGATGCGCCAGCACCTCAGCGCATTCGCGCTCGCCGAGAGCCTGCTCGGCAAACGCGCTCAGCTTCTCCGCGTCGGGATGGAATTCGTGTTGGCTCGTTGCGGTCATGGTTCAGCCTATTCTTTGAACGCTTCTGTTTGCGAATTTTGCAGCAGTTTTTTCAAGCTCACATCCAGGTCGCGCGGGTCAGCTCCCAGCACTTCCTCCGCGGCCCGCCTGCTCAACCCGCTGTGCTTGAGATTCCTGAGCACTTGCTTTCTTGTGCCTTCCGTCGCACGCTTCAGCTTGCGGCTCACCGTTGCTTCGTGCACGCCCAGGACGCGCGCAATCTGCAAAAGCGTTTGCCCGTCGAGATAATAGGCCGCCAGCAGGAACCGCTCTTCCGCGCCGCGCTCGCCCAGCGCGCTTTCCAGCGCCCGTTCCAGCAACCGCAGCTCGTCCGCCGGTATCTCCTGCGGGGGATCCGTAGCCGGTGCGTCGATCGTGTCCAGGGGCTCTTCGCGGTGGGTGCGGCGATGGTGATCCACGTGCCGCTGGGCCAGCGTGGTACGCAGCCAGCCCATCAGAGATCCACGCCCGCGGTACGAGAGCAGCGGACAGCGCCGCTTGTCGTCGCGCAGGTTGAGTCCGTAAAGCTCTGCGTAGATTTGGTCCGCCAGATCGCGTCCCAGCGTCTCGCTGCCCGTAATGGCGATAGCGGCGCGTATCAGCGGCTGCCGGTAAGCCGCTACAAATCGCTCCCACGCGCGCTCGTGCCCCGCTGCGCAGGCTCGCGCCAGAACAAGGTCGTTCAGGCAGACACCTTTAAAGTATTCGGCCTGCTGTTTTGCGTTCGCCTGCGCGCTCTCAGCCAGTCCGTAATTCCATGCCACTCCCAGTTCCAGCAGAATCCGTTCAAACTCGCCCCGCGTCAGGTCCCAACTTTTCCCGTCGCTCTCCAACCAAAGCTCTTCGACCAAAGCGCGATCGAGTGCGGCCGGTAGCACCGGAATCGCCGCGCTGCCCGTGCTGGTTACACTCTCCGCTGGCGCCATTCCCACGCCCCCACGATACGCCTCGAACCGGGCCCTCAAAAAATCTCTGCAAGAAGCTGTCTGCTTCTCGTTCGACGCTAGAAGGCCGGTTGAGGGAATCAACGCCGGCGGAGGAGTGCGATGAAAAGTCCAGCCAAATTGGGATTGTGCGCGGTGCTGTGCGCGCTTGCAGTGTTTCTGCTTTGGAGCGGTATTAAAGCGAGCGGTGCGTCGCCGGAAGGCGAAAGCAGCTCTTACCGGGTGCTGTCTCCCATCGAGAGCGGCAATCTTCTCTTGTTCCCCGTGGTGCGGACCGATGGCAAATCCACCGGGGATACGCCGTTTATTACCCTCGACGAGGGCCTTAAAAGCGGCGACGTGGAAGTGACTGAGGCGGGCCGCGCGCGGGGGTTGGTGCGGCCAAGGGATGGTTCCAATCCCGCTGCGCAGGACTATGCCTATCGCGGTGACGAGGTGAACACGCTGGTTCTCGTTAACCATTCCAGGCGGCCGCTGCTTCTGCTTGCCGGCGAAATCGTCACGGGTGGCAAGCAGGACCGCATCATCGCCAAGGACCGCATTGTGCCCTCCGATTCCGATCCCCTCGATCTGTCGGTTTTCTGCATCGAGCCGGGTCGCTGGACCGAAAGTTCATCGACCTTCGGCGCCGCGGATAAATCGGTTGCAAAAAGTTTCATGGTTCAGCCCGATGTACGCGCCAGCGCCATGGTCGAGCAGGACCAGCAGCAGGTGTGGAACTCGGTGCACGGCGCCATCGCCGGCATGTCGGCTGCCGCAGCGCCCTCGGCTTCCACCCCAAGCGGCGCGCCTGCGCCCCGCCCTCTTGGGACCACCAGTTACGCCAAGGCGATGAAAAACTCGCTGGTCAGCGAGAAGGTGGATCAGGCCGCAGCTCCGGTTATAGGCGCCCGCGAGCAGGTGCTTACCCAACTGCGCGATGAACACGCGGTGGGAGTTGTTGTGGCTGTCCGCGGCGAAATCATCTGGGCGGATCTTTTCGCTTCAACCGACCTGCTGGCGCGCTATTGGACAAAGTTGGTCCGCTCCTATGCGGCCGAAAGTCTGGCCGAGGGCGAGAATCATCCCAAACCCGGCGTGGCCGATGCGCAGCACTTTCTCGATGCGCCGGCCGCCGGATCCGAAAACAGCGAGGGCGAAGTGGGCATCTACCGCTATCGCGAGTACAAGAGCGACGGCACAGAAACCTTCGTGCTCGAATCGCTCCTGCCGGGCGCCGGCTACAACGTGCATATCAGCAAAGTAAGGCTGCGCACGCCCGAGCACCGCGTCGTCAAGCCGTATCCCATGGTCAGGCCCGACGTTTTCCGTCCTGAGTGAATTGAACCGCTCAGCGCAGCTGGCTCTTCTCCCGCACCCGCGCCACGCGCGCGGCCGCGAGCAGCGTCAGCGCCAGCAGGAAGATCGACGCGGCAATAAAGACCAGGTGGCCATGGTGCAGATCTTCCGTGACGAGTTTGAGTGCGACCACGGCCAAAGCCGCGTAGCCGAGGCGCGTGAGTTCCACACGGCGCGAGCGCGCACCGCCGAAGGCCAGCGCCAGTGCCGCCGCGCACAGCGTCACGGTTCGAATCAGCGCCAAATGATGCGCACCAGGAGTCACGAGTAGCGCCGTGAGCCCAACCAGGCCATTAATCAGCAAAGAAGCCACGCTGCCCGCAGCCAACGCGGCAAAAGCAAGGTGAAACGCTTGCTCTTTCCAGCCTTCTCCCTCGTGCGGTTTCGTGGTCACATAGCAGACGAGCGCGAAGGCCGCCGTCAGCCAGATTCCCGGCGCCGGTGCGCCGGGGGGCGCAAACAGCAGCGAGCTCACCAGAAAGCTCAGCAGTCCCGATGCCGCCGCCGCGGCCAGCAAAAACACCATTCCGTAGAATTCGAAGGCGAGCCAATTCCTGATGCTGCCCACAAACGTTGCCGCAATCGCTGCTGCACACAGCAGCACAATGGCGAACAGGGTCGGCAGGCAGAGAAAGCTCCCGGCCAGCAGCAGCGCCGCGCTCCATGCGGCAAAAACCGCGGCATTTCGCCGTGCCGCCTCGCGCACAAAAACAGTGAAAACCAAGGCGTAGCACACCGGCGACAGAAGCAGGCAAAAAACTCCCAGAAGTACCTTGCCATTCTGCGGCCCGAAGTCGGCCACGCTTATAGCCGCCAGCAGAAACGCCATCGTGGTCTGCACCGTTTCAAAAATCTTGATCGGCGTGGCGCGCAACACCGTCCTCCAGATGACGCCGGCCGTAAACACCGCGAATAGCGCAAGGGCAGGTGCAAGCAGCGCGGCCCTGCCCAGCAAGGGGTAATCTTCGCGCGCGCTTTGCGGGGCAAAATAGACATAAATGAGGACCCAAATCGCTGCGTCTGCAGCGAGCGCCACCAGCGGGACGATCTCCGGCAGGCGATCGAGCTCCAGATCGAACTCACAAGCCGCGGCCAGCATCAGCAGCACAACGACGAACGGCAACAGCACATGCGAGGCGATCGCCAAACCCAGCGAAAGCCCCGCGGTAAAGATCAAAACCACTCGCAGCACAGACTCCGCGGCTTGCCGCCTCGCCAAGGCGAATCCTGCGAGCGCATAGCCCAAAACTACGCAGGCGCTCGCAGCCGCCGGCAAAATCTTGAAGCGCAAGGTCAGCTCCCAAAGCATGGGAGCAAGAATCAGGACCGAGGTCACGGCATAAATCGGGCTTGTAAAACGCGGCCCGCGTCGCGTCCGTGCCGCCCATACGAGCCACAGAAACGCATATGCCATGCCGGCACAGGCAACCGCCAGCCTCGGAAACGAACTAAGCTCTTCCACGGCGCGCAGTACATAAGCGCCCGCGATGCCTAATAGGGCTTTGCCGAGCACTGAGAAGATGCTTCCCGGCGGCGCGAGGGACGCAGTTCCCGCCTGCTCCGCTGCAATCGCGCCCTCCGCCTCGGCATCGGCCCGCGGCCAACGTGCCGTCAGCGGATGTTCCAAAGCGCGCACACGCCGTTCCAGCGCTTCAAGGCGTTTTTCCAGCCGTTCAACCTTGTCGGGTGCGTCGGGAAGGCCGTCCATCTCTCCCACCGATCTCGCGCAAGCGACGTCCTCAGTCGCCGGCAGCAGGCGCGTGCAGGCTTTTCTCGGGCCACGGCGGCAAAAGCTTTACCAGCGCCCACAGGAACAGCAACGGCAGAATGGTCAAGCCCGCAGCCACCAGCAGACCTTCGCGCGTCACCAGGTCGACCTTATAAGTCGTGTATCCGAGAAAGCTCTTCGAGAAAAGTTGGCCGCCGATCACCACGTTCCATCGCATGGCGAAGATGCCGATAAGCGCCAGGCACCCCGAAACCACGTACAGCCGTTTGCGCACGGCCTCGCGCAGATGCACCACCTGGACAACAAACAGCAGAATCAGCGGCACAATCGTGCCCAGAGAGATTTGCAGGACGATCTGGGAAAAATAGAGCTTGGTGTGGACCATGAAGTTGAGGCTGCGGAACGATTCGTCGGCCTCGTAGATGCGATGCACAAGATCGAGCATCTCCAGGCTGAAATCGATGATGAAGATGTAGAACATGTACATGGCCACCGTGTCCACGCAGCGCATGTCGATGGTTTGTTTGCGCAGTTTGGTCGTGGCCATGTAAAGCAGCATCACCGCAGCAATCCCCGAAACCATGGCCGAGAAAATGAACACTACGGGCATGAGCGGCGACGACCACCAGGGATTGGCCTTGACCGACCCGAAAATAAATCCCACGTAGCCATGCAACAGGAAGGCCGAAGGAATGCCGACCAGGGTAACAATCCAACCCACTTTCTCATCGATCCTGAGCGCGCGCTCGCTGATGTTGCTTGATCCCAGCGTCAAAATCTTGTAGATCACGCGCAGTAAGCCCCTGGATTGCTGTGACAGAATCACAATGTCGCGCCGGTAATCAAGCCAGATCTCGAACACCAGCACCGCCATCAAATACCACAGGTATACATAGCCGAACATCGCCATGGCCGAAGTACCGTGCGGCGTGAAGTACATCTCCGGCGAACGTTCAGGATGGCCCAGATGGAGCTGCAGGGGCAGGGGGGCGTCAAGCAGAAACGCCAGCGCCGTCAGCAGCGCCAGCCGGTAGGTGGGCTTGACCGCCTCCACCAGGAAGACACGCTCCAGCGACGCAAGAATGAAAGCGCCCGCGACCAGTCCCGTGATGAACGGATACAAGACAATCAGGATGCTCCACTGCAGCGCGTGTTCGTTCGGGTACATGAAGCCTTCAACGCCGCTCATATTACAGCTCCTAGCTACTAGCTTCTAGCCTCCGGCGCTTCGTGCCGGTTTCGGCTTTCTTGTTCCCTTGATCCCTCGTACCCTACCTTTACCGCACGGACCCATCCAGCGCGTCGTAATACACCTTCGCGCCGGTGGCCATCTGTGGCTTCAGCACTTGCACTGCGTGCGTCCTCAGAAACTCATGAATCGGATCATTGGGATTCTTCAAGTCGGCCAGTTGCCGCGCTCCCGTCGGGCACGCTTCGCAGCATGCTGTCGTCAGTCCCTTGGTAATGCGGTGGTAGCACAACGTGCACTTGTCGGCCACGTGTTTCTTGGGATGCAGGTAGCGGCAGCCATACGGGCAGGCTTGCACGCAATAAGCACAACCCAGGCAGTAGGTCTGGTCCACCAGCACCACGCCGTCGGGACTGATGAAGGTCGCGCCCACCGGACATACCTGCGTACAGGGCGAATCCGCGCAGTGGTTGCAAAGCTTGGGCACAAAAAAGTATTTGCCTTCATCCTCTTTGGCAACCGGAAATCCTTCCTTGCCGCCGTCGGGCGAAATCACCTCTGGCGTGGTCATATGCCAGTCGTCTACGTGATAACGCTCCACCCAGGTGCGAAAAAATCCATCCGGCACATCGTTTTCTGTCTGGCAAGCGCGCACGCAATTGCCGCAACCGATGCACTTGGGAATGTCGATCAGCATGCCCCACCAGTGCTCGCTCATCTGGTAATTGGGTGAGGCCTCCGGGCTGCCGGCCAGCACGTGTTCCCACGCTACAGCCGCAGCTGGCAACAGAATCATCAGGTGACGCCGGGTGATGTTCATTTCGCGCCTCCAGCGGCATTGCCCGTGCCCGCATCGGCGCCAATAGCCGGATTATGCGGATTGTGGCAGGTCTGGCAAGGCACGCCCCCCGAGTGATCCGCAGGATCCACCTGCGGAAAGCCTTTGGGCTTGGCTGCGCTGGCCGTGTGGCAGCGGGCACACAGAACCGCCGTGTCCGGCTTTGCTGGTGTCATCGACGCCGGATCGTCCGCATGCACCGCCAGCGCCCCGTGGCAGGCCTCGCAGTTCACGTGCGCATGTTTCCCTTTAGTCTTGGCGTCGGCAATATCGGTGTGGCAGGCCTCGCACGCCTCGTGGCCGGCGAATTGCATCGGGTGCGCCGCAACGCCATCGATCGCCGCTCCGCGATAATGGCCGTATTCTCCAAATGTTTTCGGAACCACGTGGCCGCGTATCAGCAAAAACACCAGGAACGCGATGACGAAGAGCCCCGCAAACCGAAATAGATGTGCTGCATCCTTCAAACCGCTCATCGAGCGCCATCTCCGCTGGAGTCAGTTCCGCAAGCTGCCCCTGTGACCAAAACTGTGATGTGGCACACTTTCGAATACCACAGAGGTTAGGCATCCAAGAGAGGGCTGTATGTGAGATAGCTCACAATCCGATGTGACGTGGCTCGCGCGCCAGGTTCGCTGTACCCCCAGGCGATACCATGAACTTTGGAGCGCAAGATGCCCAGAATTCTCGATGGCGCGTCCATCGCAGCAGCGATCAAACATGAAGTGGCTGAGGAAGTTCGCGCGCTCACTACGCGCGGCGTGCGGCCGGGCCTGGCTGCCGTTCTTGTTGGCCACGTCGCTGCATCGGAGATTTACGTCCGGAGCAAGGTGCAGGCTTGCGCGGAGCTGGGTCTGTATAGCGAGCTGATCACGCCGGCTGCCGACGCAACCACTGAAGCGATCCTCGACCTCGTGGCCGACCTCAACGCGCGCGAAGATATCGATGGCATCCTCATCCAACTTCCTCTCCCGCCGCAAATTGATTCCAAGAGGCTGCTGAATGCAATCCATCCAGCAAAAGATGTCGACGGCTTTCATCCTGTCAACGCAGGCC
>JASHYS010000465.1 GCA_030042915.1 Acidobacteriaceae bacterium | reverse complement strand
CTGGTGACCGGAGGAGTGGCTGCAAACCGCGAACTGCGCGAACGGTTCACAGCCGAGGCGGCGCGGCGCGGGGTGCGCATTTCGTTTCCGACGCTGGCGCTATCGACCGACAATGCAGCCATGATTGCGGCGGCGGCGTGGCCGCGGCTGCTGGCAAAGGAATTCGCGCCGCCGGAGCTGAGCGCCGACCCGTCGCTGACGCTGGGATGAAGAACGAGGTGTCTATTCGTTCCAGCGGCGCATGATGAGGCAGGCGTTGATGCCTCCGAAGCCGAAGGAATTGGAAAGGGCGACATCGAAGGAATGCGCGATGGCTTTGTTGGGGACGTAGTCGAGGCGGCACTCGGGGTCGGGGTTTTCGAGATTGATAGTGGGAGGCAGTTGCTGGTTGAGGAGCGCCAGCACCGTGATGCCGGCTTCGAGCCCTCCGGCGCCGCCCAGCAGATGGCCGGTCATGGATTTTGTGCCGCTGATTTTGAGACGGTGGCTGAGAGCGTGCTCGCCGAAAACGGCCTCGATGGCCAGCGACTCGTTGCCGTCGCCGGCGGGAGTGGAGGTGGCATGGGCGTTGATGTAGCCCACTTCTTCCGGGCGGATTTCGGCATCTTTGAGCGCGGCCCGCATGGCGCGCTGCGCGCCGGCGCCTTCGGGCGCAATGCCCGTCATGTGATAAGCATCGGCGCTCATGCCATAGCCGATCACTTCGGCGAGGATTTTTGCGCCGCGCGCGCGAGCGAATTCAAGCTCCTCGAGAATGAGGATGCCGGCGCCCTCGCCGATGACAAAGCCGTCGCGGTCCTTGTCGAAGGGGCGGCTGGCGCGGGTGGGCTCAGCGTTGCGCGTGGAAAGGGCGCGCATGGCGGCGAATCCGCCCACCGACATGGGCGTGACCGCGGCTTCGGCGCCGCCGGCAATCATCACGTCGGCGTCGCCGTGCAGAATCATGCGTACCGAGTCGCCGATGGAGTTGGCGCTGGTGGCGCAAGCCGTGGCCGTGGCAGAAATGGGCCCGCGCACGCCGTAGCGGATGCTGATTTGCCCGGCGGCCATGTTGACGATAGCCGCGGGAATGAAAAAGGGTGACATCTTGCGCGGCCCGCCATGCAGCAGGTTGGAGTGCTCGCGCTCGATGATTTCGAATCCGCCGATGCCGGAGCCGATGAAGACGCCGCTGCGGTCGGCGTTGCTTTCGTCGATTTTGAGGCCCGATTGCGCCATGGCCTCGGCGACAGCGGCAAAGGCGTAGTGGATGAAGCGCCCCATCTTGCGCGCTTCCTTCTTGTCGACAAATTGCAGGGGGTCGAAGTTTTTGACCTCGGCGGCAAAGGTGACGGGAAAGCTGCTGGCGTCGAAGCCGTGGATCGGCGCCATGGCGCTGACGCCGGCCAGTAGCTGCTTCCAAACCTCGGGAGCGGTGTTGCCTACACCGCAGATCAGCCCCAGGCCAGTGATGACGACTCTGCGGTTCGATGCCTGGGTCAACGCTTACTTGCCGCCTTTCGCATTCTTCTCGATGTAGTCGATGGCGTCTTTGACAGTCTTGATCTTCTCGGCGTCCTCGTCGGGGATTTCCATGTCGAAGGCTTCTTCGAACTGCATCACCAGCTCGACCACGTCGAGCGAATCGGCGCCCAGGTCTTCCTGGAAGCTGGCGCCGGGCGTCACTTCGGCTTCATCCACCTGTAACTGCTCGACGATGATCTGCTTCACTTTTTCATCAACAGCCATGCGTGCATCTCCTCATGTGATTAGGAACTTAAGAAAACAGGTTCGGGGAACAGGGACTCGTCGCTCCACCCCGCCCACCTACCATAACGGCCCGTGGCAGGGAAGCACAACCACCGCGCAGACAAAAATGCGCATGGCCCCGAACCTTCACGGTAACTGGGCAGGCAGGGGGCTGTAAAGGCGTGGAGAAGCAGGGAATAGCGATTGGGGATTGGGGAACAGAAAACGGGGCCGAGGGGCCGGGGACAAAGGGACATAGAGATCGCGCATCGGGGCGGAAAATGCACAGGTGGAAGGCGTATATTTGGCGAAGGAGATCTGCCGATGGAAACCTCCGCCATTGTCTTTGCGCTGATTGCTCTCGGTGTCTTTCTCTTGGGATTGTGGGTTGGTCACTGGCAGGGTCGCGCGGGAGGGATGGCACAGCTCGACGACGCCCGGAAAGAGATCAAGGAGCTGCGGCCGAAGGTGGAAGAACTGGCCGCGGCAAAACAGCAACTCAGAAACGAACAAGAGAAATATGCGCAAATGAAGGCCGATCTCGAGACGGCATTCAAAGGCGCAGCGGCCGACGCCCTGCGGGCCAACACGCAGTCGTTCCTGGCTCTGGCGAGGCAGGAATTAGGCGGCCAGACGCAGGACGCGAAGCAAGCTCTTGCCCAGAAAGAAGAGGCCATCAGGAATCTGCTCGATCCGCTTGGCAAGGCGTTGAAGAGTCTGGATGAGCAAACGCGAGCGATGGAAGTCGCCCGCTCGGGCGCGTATGCGAAGGTTGAAACGCTTGTGGAGACGATGCAATCGTCGATTCCGGCTTCGCTGGATGCATTGAAGAACGAGACAACACAGCTGATTGCGGCACTGCGTGCGCCCAAAACACGCGGCAACTGGGGCGAACTGCAACTGAAGCGCTGCGTGGAGTACGCGGGAATGGTGGACCATTGTTCGTTCACCGAGCAGGCTTCGACGCGTACCGAGGATGACCGGTTATTGCGGCCCGATATGACGATTCAGTTGCCCAACGGACGGACGATTATTGTGGATGCCAAGACTCCACTCGACGCGTTCCTCGACGCCAGCGAGTGCGCCGACCCCGCGGCGCAGGCATTGCGATTTGCGGCGCATGCAGAGCGGGTGAAAGGGCATCTGCGCGAGCTGTCGGGCAAGCTGTATTGGAAGCAGTTTGAACACACGCCCGAATTCGTGGTCTGCTTTCTGCCCAGTGAGGCGTTGTTCAGCGCGGCGCTGGAGGCGGACCCGTCGCTGATCGAGTTTGGGGCGCAGGCCAACGTGGTGATGGCGACGCCGACCACATTGATTGCGTTGCTGAAGGCAGTTGCCTTTGGCTGGCAGCAATCGCAGGTGACGCAAAACGCCCGGGCGATTCAGGACGCAGGCCGCGACCTGTACGACAAGCTTGTGAATGCGCACGAGTACTTCAGCAAGCTGGGCGCTGCGCTGGAAAATGCCGTGGGAAGCTATAACAAATTTGTCGGGGCGGTGGAAGGCCGTGGCGGAGCTTTCTTCCACGCGCGAAAGCTGGGCAGCCTTGTGCATGACGGCTGCGAGATGGAGCAACTGGAGGCGCTGCCGGCGGAGCCGCGGCTGCTGACGGCGGAGGATTGGGTAGCGCCGGAGCTCGAATTTGCGGCGCAAGCTGAGGAGCCCGCAAAGACAGAACCGCAGCACACCGTCGAGGCCGGCCGCTGACTGGCTGCGGTTGCTGCTACTGCGGCTGGGAGGGTTGCGCGGGCGAGGCGGGCGGAGAAGCTGGGGCACGTTTCAGCGTCAGCTCCATGCCCGGGAAATCTCCTGAATCGGACTTCGTGGTCATCTTGATTTCGTCGTTGCTGACCACGGTGCACTGATGGCTGATGGTCATGCCGTTGAACGAGACATCGAAAGAGAACTTGTCGCCGTCAATTTTGCCGTTGGTGATGGCGATGGGGTCGCCCTGCGGTCCCTGCACTGTGCCGGTGAGCGTGTTGCCGTCCTGTTTAAAGGTGAAGGTGAGCTGAAAGACGTTGCCGTCGGGCGAATTCGTCTGCCCTGACCAGGTTCCGGTGACGTCGGCAGCCAGCGCGCCGGCAGCGCTGAGCGCAATGGCCATTGCAGCGAAAGCAGGGAGCAGGGTTTTCATCCTCATCGGGGTTCCTCGCAGCCATGATACAGGGAACGGGGAAGCGAGGGGACACGAGCCTGAACTTCGATGGTGTGGGGAGTCTCGCCCCCGCCCTAGCAAAGCTAGGACGGGGCACCCACCGAGGGAACAAGGGAGCGAGCCACCCAGCGATTGATCCACCTAGAGTGGCTTGCTCCCTACTTTTTTGCTCCCTCGCTCCCTTGCTCTTTTTTTCCTTGTATTTGAGCGAAGGCTTCGCGCAGGCGGCGCCAGGTCGTCTCCAGATCCTCAGGCAGGACGCGCGTTTCGGCCACAGTGGTCATGAAGTTGGTGTCGCCGATCCAGCGGGGCATGGCGTGAAGATGGAGGTGTCCGGCCACGCCCGCGCCTGCGGCACGCCCAATATTCAAGCCAAAATTGAAGCCGTGGGGCTTGTAGACGCTCTCGAGCACGCGTTCGGTGCGCTGGGCAAGGTCGATCAGCTCGTGAGCGGTCTCAAGGGGCAGAGCAGCAAGACGGTCGAGATGCGCGTAGGGCATCACCATCACGTGTCCCGAGGTGTAGGGAAAGGCGTTGAGGCAGATGAAGCAGTACCGTGCGCGCAAAACCAGCCCGCCTGCCTCCTCGGCTTTCTCGCGATCCATGCCGTTTGCAATGGCGTAATCGATGGAGGCCAGGAGATTGCAGAAGACGCAGCCGAGGTCGCCGGGCCAGGCATCAAGGGCCTTGGGCACGCCCAGCCGCACGGCGTCGTCGGCCTGTGTGATGTAGGCATAGCGCCAGGGAGTCCAGAGATGGTCCATTGCCAGGATGATAGAACAGCGACCAAGGGACCAAGGGACCGAGAAGACCGGAGCCAAGGGACTAGGGACTAGCGCCCGACGGGGAGCAAGAAGGCGCGTGAATACGAGGCAAATGCGTGAAGATTGAGCGCATTGACCTTGCAATGCGGAGATTGCTACACTTAAGTGGTAGCTTCCTGCGCGGATTCCAGCAGTGAGTTGCGGCCGCCCTCCCAGCAAGCCGTTGCCTGCCGGCGTTTCCCAAGGAAACAAGCCGAATTTCGACCCTAAAGCAAACGGGCGGGGACGGCTTTTCCTGCGGAAGACGAGAACCGGAACGGCCCATGACAGGGCAAGGCAAAAGGGCCTGAGGGCGACCGGAACGCGGAGTTGCGGCAAGGGAGCCACCCGGCGGCATGCGCAATCCACCGCCGGAGCACGCAGTCCCGGAGCTGGCAGTAATGGCAAACGTCCTCAATCCCGAAACCGAGAGCTTAACCCTGAATACCGAAGTAGAAAACTCAACCCTCGACCCTGCGACGGAAGTTGAACAGCCGTCGTTTGAAGCCACACCCACCTTGGAAAACCCTCCAGTTGTCGAAACCTCGGCGCATGAAACCGAGACCGCTCAAGAGCCCGTAGCGGAACCCGTGACCACAGAGGAGAAGCTGGTTGCGCCGCCGGGAGGGACCGGTGCGGCCGCATCGGAACCGCCGGCTCAGCCTGCGGCAGCGGCGCCTGCCGTGGCCACGGCCAGAACGGCTGCCGGCACGCTGGAGCAAGGCGAAGATTTTTCGTCGGCCCTGGCCGCCTTTGAGCGGGAGCAGGCCGCCGAAGCGGCTGCCGTAGAGGCGTACGGGGACAAGGTTGTCTCCGGCAAGGTGGAGAAGCAGACCGAGAAGTATCTGGTCATTGATGTGGGCCTGAAGTCCGAGGGGCTGGTGCCGTTGGAGCAGGTGACCGACCACACCGGCGCGGTGAAATTCCAGTCCGGCGACGTGATTGACGTGGTGATCGAGCGCGAGGAGCCCGAAGGCGGCTACCTGGTGAGCTACGAGCGCGCGCAACGGCTGCGCGTTTGGGATTCGATTGAGAAGGCCGCGAGCGAGAAGACGCCCGTGACCGGCACGGTGGTGAGCCGCGTGAAGGGCGGGCTCACGGTGGATATCGGCATGAAGGCGTTTTTGCCCGGCTCGCAGCTTGAAATCAGGCCGGTGCGCAACCTGGATGCCTATCTCGGCCAGCAGATTGAAGTCCGTGTCATCAAGCTGAACAAGAAGCGCGGCAACGTGGTGGTGAGCCGCAAGGAGCTGCTTGAAGAGGACCTGAACACCAAGCGCTCGGCCACCATGGAGCACCTTGCCGAGGGCGCGGTGCTGACGGGCACGGTAAAGAACCTGACCGACTACGGCGCGTTTGTCGACCTGGGCGGCATTGATGGCCTGCTCCATATCACCGACATGAGCTGGGGACGGCTCACGCATCCGCGCGACCTGGTAAATGTGGGCGACGAGATCCAGGTGAAGGTTCTGAAGTTCGACAAGGACAAGCAGCGCGTTTCGCTGGGATTCAAGCAGTTGACGCCCGATCCGTGGCTGGACGCCTCGGAACGGTATCCGGTGGGCGCCAAGGTGCACGGGCGCGTGCTTTCGGTCACGGATTATGGCGCGTTTGTCGAGCTCGAGCAGGGTATTGAGGGGCTGGTTCACCTGTCGGAGATGACCTGGTCAAAGCGCCTGAAGCATCCTTCGAAGCTGGTGAAGCCGGGCGACGAAGTGGACACAGTGGTTCTGAGCGTGAACCCCGCGGACCGCCGCATTTCGCTGGGCATGAAACAGCTGATGGAGAATCCGTGGGAGAATCTCTCGGATCGCTACCCCATCGGCGCCATCGTTGAGGGGCGCGTGCGCAACCTGACCGATTT
>JASHYS010000464.1 GCA_030042915.1 Acidobacteriaceae bacterium | reverse complement strand
CCGCTCCACATCGCTGAAGGTCTTCGCCGAAGGCGTCCTCGAAATCCTGCCTGACGGCTACGGCTTTCTGCGCTCACCCGATTACAACTACTTGCCCGGACCGGACGACATCTACGTTTCGCCGTCCCAAATTCGCAAGTTCGACCTCAAAACCGGCGATTCCATCAGCGGCAACGTCCGCCCTCCGCACGAGGGCGAGAAATATTTCGCGCTGGTCAAGATTGAGGCCATCAACTTTGAGTCGCCTGAAGAGACGCGCAACAAGATCCTCTTCGACAATCTCACGCCGCTCTATCCCCAGGAGCGGGTCAAGATGGAAACCGTGCGCGAAGGCATCAGCGGCCGCGTGATGGATCTGCTCACCCCCGTCGGCAAGGGGCAGCGCGGCCTTATCGTGGCTCCGCCGCGCACCGGCAAAACCATGCTGTTGCAATCCATCGCCAACTCCATCACCTCCAACCACCCGGAAGTCGTTCTCATCGTTCTGCTCATCGACGAGCGTCCCGAAGAAGTCACCGACATGCAGCGCTCCGTCAAGGGCGAGGTCATCAGCTCCACCTTCGATGAGCCCGCCGCCCGCCACGTGCAGGTGGCCGAAATGGTCATCGAGAAGGCCAAGCGCCTGGTCGAGCACAAGCGCGACGTCGTCATTCTCCTCGACTCCATCACCCGCCTGGCGCGCGCCTACAATACGATTGTCCCGCCCTCCGGCAAGGTTCTGTCCGGCGGCGTCGACTCCAACGCCCTGCAGCGGCCCAAGCGCTTCTTCGGTGCTGCCCGCAACATTGAGGAGGGCGGCTCGCTCACCATCATCGCCACTGCCCTTGTCGACACCGGCTCGCGCATGGACGAAGTCATCTTCGAGGAGTTCAAGGGCACCGGCAACATGGAAATCATCCTCGACCGCAAGCTGGTCGACAAGCGCGTTTTCCCGGCCATCGACATTCAGCGCTCCGGCACCCGCAAGGAAGAGCTGCTCATCCCCAAGGAGGATCTGCAGCGCGTCTTCATCCTGCGCCGCGTGCTCAACCCGCTCTCGCCCGTCGAAGCCATGGAATTGCTGATCAGCCGCCTCGAAAAGGTCCGCAACAACGCCGAGTTCCTGCAAAACATGAACCAGCTGTAGCAGTATTTTCTGAGTTCTCTGGGGTCTAGGTGGTCTAGTTCTTTCAGAGAACAAAGGCCGGGGCATTAATCCCCGGCCTTTGTTTTGCCGAGCCCTTGGCCAATACGCAAAGTAAAACAATCCTCTCTTTCCCCGGGCCCGCCGGAGTAGAATTCTTCCATGCCTGTGAGCGCATCGATCGGCCATCATGACGACGGATGTGCCGTGGTCACCCTGACGGGTCCGATCACGCTGGGTTCCTCGCTCAGCCTGGCTGAATCACAGGTGCGAACGCTCATCAGCAGCGGCGTCCATAAAATCGTGCTCGATCTTTCGCACGTCGACCACATCGACAGCGCCGGACTCGGCATGCTCGTTTATATTTATGGCTCGCTCTGTTCCCGGGGTGGCGCACTGCGTCTTTGCGGTGTGGGTCCGCGCGTCATGTCGGTGCTCGCGTACACCAAGACCGACTCGATTCTCGCCGTCGATGCCACCCTCGAAGACAGCTTGGCGGCCCTCAAGACTTAATCCCCAATCATCGCAATCGAAGAAGCAATTTTCCGCTACTCCGCGCGCAGCGCCACAACAGGATCCACCGCTGCCGCGCGCCGCGCCGGCAAGTAACTTGCCAGCAGAGCAGCTGCGGCCAACGCCAGCGGAACCGCCAGATACGTGACCGGATCAAGCGGGCTGACGCCGAAAAGCAGCGACCGCAGAAACTGTGTGACTCCCGTGGCCGCGACGGCGCCGATGAGGACTCCAGCCGTGGTGAGCAAAAGCGCGGAGCGCACAAACATCCAGCCCAACTGGCCGCGCGGTACGCCCAGCGCCAGCCGGATGCCGATCTCGCGCGTGCGCTGCGAAACCGCGTAGGAGAGTACGCCGTAGACACCTAGGATGCTGAGCGCCATGGCCATCGTCCCCGCAATGGCCAGCATCACCAGCGTGAACGATGTGCGTGCGAGCGACAGCGCGTAAAGCTGTTGCATCGTACCAGCCGAGCCGAGCGGCAGGTTCGAGTTGGCCGAGGCAAGTGGCAAGTTCGGATTGATTGACCAGACGGCCTGCTGCATCTGGTTGAGAAAACCATCAGTTCCGGCGCGGTTTGTATGCACCACAAAGGTGACGAAGCGCAGGCCGTTCATCTGCGGCGTGGGATCGAAGCGGTCGTAAAACATGGCGGGCCAATAGACGATAGCGGGGGCACTTTGGTCCACGCCGTGAACATGAACGTCTTCGACCACACCGATAACCTGCTGCCATGGAGAGTGGGAGTATTTTTTCACCCGCTTGCCGATGGCGGCTGCGGCAGAGCCCCAGTTTTCTCGAGCGAAACTCTCCGAGACAATAACCATCGGGCTCAGGTTATTCAGATCGTCCCAGCTAAAGTCGCGGCCGGCGACGAGGCGCGTGCCCATGGTGTTGAAGTACTGCGGCGAAACATAGTTGAATAGCCGGAGCGGCCCCTCGCCGCCCTGATTAGCCCTGCCTTCTACGGCAATGGTGTCCCAGTTGGCATCGTTGCCGTCCATGGGGACGTCAGCGGCGAACGCGGCCGACGAAACACCGGGAATTGCCGCGAGGTTGGCCGCAATCTGTTGCTGCATCCGCGCCACCTCGTGCGGATCGGCGACGAGCAGATCGGGAATCCAAACGCTTATCAGCTCAATGTGGCGAGCATCGGCGAAGCCGGGATCGACGCTGCGCAGCGCAGCGAATGTGCGGATCATCAGCAGCGCACAGACCATGAGCACCAGGGCCAGGGCCACCTGCACAACCACCAGCACGTTTCGCGAACGCCGATGCGCGCGGCCTTCGCTGGCGGTGCGGCTGGCCGCGCCCAGCGTGAACGGAGCCGTGGAGTGTGCGTATTTCCACGCGGGGATGGAACCAAAGAGCAGGCCGCAAAGGATCGACAGCAGCAGCGTAAACAGGAACGAGCCGCCATCGAGAGCGACTTCGCTCAGGCGAGGCAGCTCGGCCGGACCGATAGCGACCAGAAGCCGCAGGCCGCCCCAGGCACAGGCTATGGCCGCTGCGCCGCCAATGACGCCGAGGACGAGGCTCTCCACCAGCAGCTCGCGGGCGATGCGCGCGCGGCCCGCACCCAGCGCAGCGCGTATCGAGAGTTCCTGCTGGCGCGACTCCGCGCGGACCAGTAATAGATTGGCAATGTTGGCGCAGGCGATGAGCATCACCAGCCCCACCGTCGCCATGACCACCCAGAGCACGCTGCCCACGTCGCCGATCACCAGCTGTTTGAGCGGGCGAAAGTTGGGCGTGATCTTCCAGCGCTCGTAAAAATGCGGATTCGTGCCGGGGCCGTTGGACCAGGAGTCCATCCAGACTGGAATCAGCCGCGCGATGTCTGTGTCGGCCTGTTCGAGCGAGACGCCCGGCTTGAGACGACCGATGCCGTTGTAGCCGAAGCCGGCGAGCTTTTGGTTGCTGGCGTCGAACGCGAGGGGAACCAGAATATCGAACTCCTGATCGACCATCCGGAAACCGCGCGGCATCACGCCGACAATCGTTCTGGTAACCGAATCCACCTGAATGGCGCGACCGATGACCCCTCGATCGCCGCCGAAACGCCGCTGCCAGTAGCCATAACTGAGTATGACAGTCTTCGCGCCGTCCGGTTCCTGGTCCGACGGCGAAAACCAGCGGCCGACTGCGGGTGGGACCGCAAGGGTCTCGAGCACTCCGTCGCTCACGGCTTCCATCTGTGCCTGCTCCGGCCGCGCGATACCGGTAATGTTCGCTGTCCGCGGCACCCACACGCCGAGCGACGCAAAGCTTCGGTTGTGCTGCACGAAAGTTAAATACATCGAAGCGGAAAGATTCAGGCCGTTGGAGAAGCTGGCAAGGCCGCCGGAGCCAGGCGCGTCGAGCCAGAGCGCAACGATCCTGTTGGAGTCCGGATAGGGCAGCGGCTTCAGCAGCACGCTGTCGACGACAGTGAAAACAGCGGTATTTGCGCCGATGCCGATAGCAAGCGTGAGCAGAACGGTGGCTGCAAAGCCCGGAGCCTTGCGCAGGCGGCGGAAAGTGAGCCGCACGTCCGACAGAAACGATTCCAGCGCAGGCCATTGCCACGCTTCCCGGCTGCGCTCGCTCATCAACGCCACGTTGCCGAACTCCCGGCGCGCAGTTTGTTCGGCCTCGGCCCGCGGCACACCTTCGGCTTCCAGTTCGTCGGCACGTTCGGCAATGTGCTCCTCAATCGAAACCGAAATGTCGTCGTAGCGACGGCGACGGAAAAAGGCTTGTTTGAGCCAATTCATCATGAACCTCTAGTCACTTCGTAATGCTTGCATTGGATCAATTGACGCGGCCTGCCGGGCGGGAACGGCCGCGCCCAAAATACCAATCGCCGCGAAACCCGCGCTCACGGCCAAAATTAGAACCGCGTCATGCCTCGGATGGATCATCACAACTGGCGCTATGATTCGTCGCGCCGCCAGTGAGAGCACCCATCCCGCGCCGATTCCCGTGATTAACAGAATCGCTGCTCTACGCAATACCTGCGTCACCAGCCTTCCGCGAGTCGAGCCGAGAGCCATGCGAATGCCGATCTGCCTGATGCTCAACTCGACTTCTTGGTGAAGGAGGCCATACAATCCGATCACGGTCAGGAGCAATGCAGCCGAAGCGAAGGCTCCAAAGAGCCAGGCTTCCATGCGTTGAAAGATCAATTGATCGCCCACGATTTGAGTCATGGGCTGGGGCTGCTGAAAAGGCACCGTAGGATCGACGCTGTGGAAAGCTTCTCGGAGTTCGGGAATTAAGCTGGACATTCCGCCTGTCGAGCGGACCACAAGCGTCATTTCTTCCAGCATGTCCAGGCGCTCTTTCACAGGAAGTTCGTCGACGAGCACGTCCATTTCGGATAAGGGCGGCCGCAGCATATCTTGGCGCACGTTGGTGACCACCCCCACTACCGACGTTTTCGCCACCGTACCGGGATCGCCCAGTTGAGCACCAACCGGATTCGCTTCGTCCCCGAGAAATTCCTTGCGGAATGCTTCATTTACCACCACGGTTCCGTTGGGGTTGATTGCGATGCGGTCTAATTGCGGCGACAACCCGCGCCCTGCCACCAGTTTGATCCCCATCGCATCAAAGTACCCCTCGGAAATGAACCGCACCTCTGCGACCCTCTGCCGATCCGGTGGATCGGGGGGCTGCCCGGCAATATGTATCGACTCGCTGCTTCCCCAACTCTGCACGGGCAGGTTATCGATGATACCGGCCCCGGCGCTCCCCGGCAGGTGCGAGATTTTCTCGAGAAGAGGTCGATAGAATGCGGCGAGAGGGTCACGGCCTGTGTAGCGTCCCGGCGAAACATCGATTTCGGTAGTCAAAATCTGCGACGGATTGAATCCCAGATTAATCGCCAACAAACTATGCAGGTTCTGGAGAAGCAGACCTGAGACGACGAGCAGTGCCACCGACACCGTAATCTGAGAAACGACCAGGGCCGACCGCAAACGCAGCTGCTTAGGGTTGGCGCCTGCGCCCGCCGCACGCAACACTTGGCTTGGGTCTGTGCCAGACAGCCGCAGCGCGGGAACAAGGGACGCGAGTGTGCTGGCGAGCAGTGAAACCGCAAATGCTGCAGCAACAACCGGGAAGTTCAGGTGAACGTCCAGGCCCCGCGCCAGCGATTTGATCAGAAAGGTATTCATCATCTTCAGCAGCAAATAGCTGATTGGAATGCCGGCGCAAAGACCCGCTGCTCCCAGAACAACGCTCTCGGTGACCAATTGAGCCGCCAGCCGCGCTCGCCTGGCTCCTATGGCTGCGCGCACCGCCAATTCCCGCTCGCGATGGATCCCGCGACCCAGCAACAAGCCGGCCACGTTCACGCACGCAATCCCTAGCAGTGCCAGACACGCGAAAGCTAGAGTATTAATTGGGCCAACCACACTCCGGCCGCTCTCCAGAGTGTTCACCTGCTGCGCGAGAGGAGTGAAACTTCCGGTCACTCCCCCATCTGTGTTCGGAAAGGCCTTTGCAAGATTGGACAAAACGTGGTTGAAATCGGCCAACGCCTGATCGTGCGTGATCTCACGTTTCAGTAATCCGATCGCTCTTAACCAATGGGGCCCGCGGCTTTCCCTCTGAAATGCGATAGCATGCAACGGCGTGTAGATTACGTCCGTCGCAGAAAGAGGGAAGCGAAATTCTGGAGGCATGACTCCGATGACAGTGTATGGTTCGCCACCAAGCCGGACCGTGGAGCCCACGGCACTCGGGCGCCCGGCGAATTCCCGCATCCAAGCCCCATAACTCAACACGGCCACGTTATCCTTACCGGGCTGATCTTCCCCGGGAAGATAGGTCCGGCCCAGATACGGCCTCACCCCGAACACGTCAAAGAAGTTGTCTGTTCCTCGTACGGCTCTGAGCGAAACAGGTCCCGCGGGCCCCTCCAGATTGATCTTGTCGATGCCTCCCGCGTAGCCGGCCAGAACGTCGAAGCTCTTCATTTGCGCCCGTAGATCCAGGTAATCCGGGTATGAAAAGGCCGGCAGGGAGCCCCACGGCGCGTTCAAGCTCAAGACCTCAAGCCGCTCCTGGTGTGCGAAAGGTAAAGGGCGCAAGAGTATTGCGTCCACAACGCTGAAGATGGCCGTGACCGCTCCGACGCCGAGGGAAAGGGCCAGAACAGAGCAAATTGCAAAGCCAGGCGAGTTGCGCAGTTGCCGCACGGCGCAACGCAGATCTGCCCAGGTGCTTTCCAGCCCGGGCCACTGCCACACCTCGCGGCTGCGTTCGCTCATCAGCGCCACGTTGCCGAACTCCCGGCGCGCAGTTTGCTCGGCCCGCGCCCGCGGCATGCCTTCGGCTTCGAGCTCGTCGGCGCGTTCGGCAATGTGCTCCTCAATCGAAACCGAAATGTCGTCGTAGCGGCGGCGACGGGTAAAAAGTTGAGCCAGCCAATGCATCAGGGGACCTCCATCGCGCGCTCGCGCGCAGGCTATCCGCGGGCCGCGGCTAGCACCCGGGTAATACCGGCGAACATCTTCTCGAAGCTGACCACTTCCTGTTCGAGATGGCGCAGGCCCGCTTCAGTCAGCCGGTAAATCCGTGTCGGACGGCCCTTGACCGACACGCCGGCCTCTGACTCAAGTAGCCCCGCCCTCAGCATCCGCTGCAAGGCCGGGTAGAGCGAGCCCTCTTCCACCTGGAGCAGTTCGCCGGAAACTTGCTTGATGTGCTTGACCAGCGCATAGCCGTGCATGGGCCTCAGCCGCAACGACTGCAGAATCATCACTTCGAGGGCCCCGGGAAAAAGATCGCGGAATTCAGAGTTCTTCGCCATAGTTCGCAAGGATACTTTAAAATACCTATTTTTGAAATAGGTATTTCCGCTTTATTTTTGCCGCCTGCCGAACCCAGCCGCGTCCCGCTCATCCTGCACGGCCCCATCCCAATGAAGGGAAATGAGTTACCGGCCAGCTGCGTCGTTCTCGGCTGGCAGCATCTGGTAACTCACGAAGGCGAAGTGCGCCCCATCCGGTGCCCAGTTGGGCACATTGTCGGTGCCGGCCCCGCCCTCGATCTCCACCAGATCGCGCACATTTCCGGTCGGAACATCCAAAATGCGCAGCGTCACATCCTTGTTCGCCGGGTGTCCTGTTTCGTCTTTTGCGTACGAAAGAATCAGCACCGACTTGCCATCCGGCGAAGGATGAGCCGTCCAGTTGCGCCTCTCGTCATACGTCATCTGGTCCACGTGCGATCCATCCGGCCGCATTCGAAAGATCTGCATTCCGCCCGCACGATCGGAATTGAAATAAATAAATTGCCCATCGGGCGAGTAGTCGGGATCATCGCTTGTTCCCGCTCCCGTCGTCAGTGCCGTTTCGTCGCCGCCTTCCGCCGGAATCGCAAAGATGTTCAGGCTCCCATTCGCGGGCCGGGTAAACAGAATCGTCTTGCCATCGGGCGACCAGCTATGGAAATACGAGTTGGC
>JASHYS010000463.1 GCA_030042915.1 Acidobacteriaceae bacterium | reverse complement strand
ACCAGCATGAAGTACTTTCCGTGGCCCTGGCCGAGCAGCTGATCGCCGACAATGATCATCATGTCGCCGATGGGCGCGGCCGAAGTGGCTGCGCTCTGCATGGTGTAGCCGGAGTTGAGAAAGTAGTTGGCGCAAAAATACTCAAACAGGTAGCAGAACAGACCTTGAATGAGCAGCGAAGCGATCACGGCGATCGGTATGTGCTTGGTTGGATTTTTCGCCTCGCCTCCCATCGAGGTCACCGATTCGAATCCGACCAGGATGAGAATGGCCACCGTGGCCTGAATGAAAACCCAGCTCCACCTGTGAACGCTGACCACGGAAATCGCGCTGGGGTGCGCCAGCATGTTGCCGGTCGAGTCGGTGGCTGGATAGTCGATGGTGAAGGGAGCAGGCTTGCCGTCTTTGCCGAGCAACGGCAAGGGTGTGCCGCTGGAGTCGCGCAGGATGGAGCTGTCCTTGGGATTGGTGGCGAACTGGTAAGTGTAGGTGGCAAGGGTCTGACTATCGTATTGAAACGCGGGTGTGCCTGCGGGGTGGTTGGCGCGGTAGCCGAGACACAGGACGCTGAAAACGATCAGGGCCGAAATCTGCACGATGTTGACAGCGATGTTGACTGCTGTGGAAGCACCGGCGCCGCGGGTGGCGATCCACGCCACGAAGAACGAGAAGACGATGGCCACCAGGCTTGTGAAGACCGGACCGGGGTTGGAGCCGCTGAGGAAGCTGGGATAGAGGAAGCCGACCACGTAGCCTACGAACAACCCCGTGACGGCCACCATGACGCCGGGATAGACCCAGTAATAGAGGTGTGAGCCCCAGCCCACGATGAACTTGGAGATGCGGGCATACTTGAAGGCCTTGTCCTTGGAGAGCATGGCCTGCTCGGCGTAGTAATAGCTGGAGCCTGTGCCGGGATAGAGCTTGGAGATCTCGGCATAGGCCACTGCCGTTGCCAGGCACAGCAACAAGGCGGCGAAGATGCCGATCCACATGGCGGGCGCGGTGGAAGGCTGGTTGGCGACACCTGTGGAGGCCTGCAAATAGAAGGTGAGCCAGAGGAAGGCGCCGGGTGCGATAAGCGCCATTGCGTTCGCAGTCAAGCCGGTGAGACCGAGCGTGGCCTGCATCTGAGGTGCTTTCGAATCTGCCATGAAAATTCTCCTGAGATTTGAATTTCGTTTGGCTTCTCCCGGCGGACCGGGCCTTCGGTTTTCTGGCTTTTCGCCCTGGAGCAACTGCCTTCTTCACCGGCCGCGAACTGCCTTCCGGTGTTGTGAGATTAACGGTCAGCCCATGAGGGCGAAATAAAGAATCAAGGGGCTTACTGGTGAGGCTGAAGGATGAAGATCAGCGCCACCGTAACCGTTGATTGGCCATCGACCATCCCCGTGGCGTTCTTGTGGAAAAACGGTTGGTCCGATTGGTCATGGCGATACTCGGCGCGCGAAACCAGGGCCTGCGTCAACTTGGGGACCTTGTACTCAAATGTCCCGGTGAACTCGTTCAGGTGCTGGGCTGTTCCGGTCTGGAAGCCGTTGGGATCTGTGAAATACTCGTAGCGGCCCGCCACGGCATACGCGGTTTTGATCTGCTCGTGCGCGGCGAAAGCGATGCCTTGCCAGGTGTTGATGTTCCTGTCACCGCTAAGGTTTGGATAGGTGCCCACGATCGCGTCGTGGTTCCAGCCCCAGTCGTAGTTGATGTAGGCGTTGAATTTTGAATTGGGCGTGAGCAGCAACGTGGTATCAACCAGGTTGCGGTAGCCGTGGCCTGGCAAAGCATTTTCAGGCCCGGTGTAGACGTTCACGTTCCAGGTGTACTTGGTTTTTACCAGCGCGCTGGTGAGGCCCACGGTTGTCCAGCCGTTGTTTTTGGTCAGCACGTTCCAGCCGTTCACCACTTGCACGCCGATGGTCTCGGTTTTCGACACCGGCATTGAAGTGCGCAGGCCGAAATGCGTGTAGGGAATGGCCCACGAAAACAGCAGCGAGCGCGAGTAGTTCCAGTTGTCTTTGGCCTCGATCACTTCAGCGCCGGCCGAGGTGACGAAGCGGCCAAAGTCGGCTTCAAATCCCTTGGCTGCGGGCGGCTTCAGGCTCAGGTACGCCTGTTCGATGTAATCGCCTTGCAGGCCGGCGGTGACCAGCCCGTTGGTGCGGCCGTAAAAGAAGTCGAAGTGCGCGCCGAACGGAGCGGGATCGTGATTCAACGTGAGCTTGACTGCGCTCAGGTCGACAGTGTCGGTTTTGTCGTTGAAGTTGTACAGGTCGTTGATCTGGCCGTTCGCTGACTCGGTGGGCTGGTTGTAGTTGTAGCTGTAATAGCCGTCGACAAAGCCGGTGACGGCCATGGGTCCCACTTTCCACGGGAACTTGAGCGGCGCAGCAGCTGGAGCAGCAGGCGCCGCTGCCGGAGTTTGAGCGCCAGGCGCGGCTGCCGGAGTTTGCGCCGCAGGCGTAGCTGCGGAGGCGGTAGACGCTGAAGAATCGGGCGTCTGCGCCGGCGTGGGAGTTTGCGCGCCGGCCGTGAGGGCGATAGAGGCCAGAGCTACGGCGATCGATTGCAGTGTGACCTTCGCAATGGAATGCATCGGCAAATACCTCCAGAAAGTTTTGTGAATGTTGGAGAGGCGCACCAGGCCGGACGGAGCGTTTGAACACACTCCAGCCTGCGCCGCGTAGGGGCGAATTTGAAAGCCGTGGACGACGCGCACACGTGTCGCCAGGACTCCCAGCAACGCGGCTGGCAATCGCGCTTCGTCAGACCTCGGGTTGATCGGTTAGCCGGTGGTGTCGCCGGCGGCTTCGAGCTACGAGTAGTAATGCAAACAAGGCATAAAGACAAAATGAAAAACCCACAAGGATTTTCATCGCGCATGATGAACCCATAAAGAATTCGATTTTTCATGCACTTGTCTGAGCTCAGTGCCCGGCCTGATGGCCGTGGGACGGTCATGAAGCACGAGGAAGGGCCCCCAAACTGTTAAAATTTTGTTTCCCAGCTCAGACACTGGAAGCCGGCGGGCGAACTGATTCCGGAGTGAACGCAAACCCGGCCGGGCAGATGGTCTTCAAAGCCGGTGGCCTGGTTTTTTTTGAATTCCATCTTTTGCTGCGCAAGTGAGAGTCCACTGTTATCTCAAATTGGAGAGTAGGTGCCTGAGTGCCTCAGAGCGTTTATGCGCGTTCGGTTTTCCGCTTCGGGCGCTCGCGCGGCTCCGGCTCGCGGCTTCTGCTTTTCGTGCTGGAATGCGCATTGGGCGTGGCCGCGGTCCTTCTGGTCTCGGCCGTCGCCCATTGGTTCCGATGGCTGCTTCCCGTGGCCACGCTGCTCTATCTGCTCATCGTGGTTCCCACCGCGCTGTTGTGCGGATTCTGGCAGGCAGTGGTGGTGTCGCTCTCAGCGGTGGTGGCGCAGGCTTGGCTCACGGCGCGGCAGCCGCAGTTGGCCATGGCGGCCAACCCCGCCAATTCGGTCACATTAGTCATCTTTGTGCTCGTAGCGCTCACCGTCAGCCGGCTGTCGGCAAGAATGATCGAGCATGCGCATGAATCCAAATCGCGCAGCGGGCAGATGGAAGATCTGTACGAATTTACGCGGCGCACCCTGCAGATGAATCTGCACGCCGAACCGGGCCCGCAACTGGCGGAGCTGGTGCATGAAATCTTTCACCTGGAATCGGTCGCGGTATTCGACGCCGATCTGCACGAAGTGTACGAAGCGGGCTTCTGGAGCGCCGATCCGCAGGAGATGGCGCAAAACGTTTATTACTTCGAGACCGCAGACGACGATGCGGAAACGGGAATCGGGCGACGTGTGGTGCGGCTGGGGTCGGTTCCTGTGGGCAGCCTGGTGGTGCGCGGGCAAACCAGCCCGCTGACTAACAGCGCCATCGCCTCCCTGATCGGCATTACCTTTGACCGTTACCGCGCCTTCGCCAACGAGAGCCGCATTGAGATGGAACGGCGGACCGAGCAGCTGCGCGCGACGGTGCTCGACAGCCTGGCCCACGCCTACAAAACACCGCTCACCGCGATCCGCGCCGCCGCGACGGGGTTGGGCGAGATGGGGCACCTTTCGCCCGGACAGGCAGACCTGGTGACATTGATCGACGAACAGACCGGCGTTTTGAGTGATTTGACCACGCGGCTGCTGACCACCGCCCGCCTCGATCAGGGCGAAGTGGCAATCAATGTTGCCCCGGTGGGCGTGAGCATACTGGTCGAAGAGGTGTTGGCCGGCCTCAAGGACCGGCTGGCCAGCATGAAGGTCGCCCTGGAGATCGCTGACGAAGAGCTGGTGCTGAGCTGCGACCGCGAGCTGATAGGCATGTTGCTGACACAATACATTGACAACGCGTGCAAGTACTCGAATTTCGGCTCGACCATTACCATCCGCGTGCAGGTGGACGCAACCGAGGCCATTTTTTCAGTGCACAGCCATGGGCCCGTGATCCCCGTAACCGACCGCGAGCGTATCTTCGACCGCTACTACCGCTCGGCGACTTACTCCGGCCGCGCCAGCGGAACGGGGATCGGGCTTTCGGTGGCCAAGCGGGCGGCGCAAATTCACGGCGGATCGGTCTGGGTGACGAGCGACGAGCAGGAGGGCACTGCGTTCTTCGCCGCCATACCGCTTATAACTGAGAAAGAGAGTTCCCGATGACGCAGGCAGCCATTCGCATTCTTGTGGTTGACGACGAGCCGGCCATCCGCAGAGCGTTGCGGCCGCCGCTGGCCGAGCTTGGATTTCACCTGGCCGAGGCATCGCGCGGCGAAGAAGCTCTGCAAGTGCTCCGCTCAGCGCAGTACGACGCCGTGCTCCTCGACATCAATATGCCCGGCATCGGAGGAATCGAGACGCTGCGCCGCATTCGCTCCTTCGCGCCGCGGCTTCCGGTGTTGATGCTGACCGTCCGCGACGAGGAAGAGGACAAGGTGGAAGCGCTCGATCTGGGCGCGGACGATTATGTGACCAAGCCCTTCAGCATGCGCGAGCTGGTGGCCCGCATTCGCTCCGCCGTGCGCCGCATGCGCGCGCCGGCGCGGACTGAAGACGCTCCCATGGAGATCGGCGAAATCTACCTGGATCCGGTGAAGCGCCACGTAAGCAAGCGCGGCCAGAACATACGGCTCACGCGCAAGGAATTCGACATTCTCTATTGCCTGATGAGCCGCGCCGGCCGCGTGGTGACGTACGCCAAGCTGCTCACCGCGGTGTGGGGTATCGAGTCGCGCGAAGAAGTGGAATACCTGCGCACCTTCATCCGCCAGTTACGCAAGAAAATTGAAGACGATCCGTCCAATCCGAAGTATTTGCTGACCGATGTTTACGTGGGCTACCGGTTTGCCGACGCACAAATGATGCAGGAAGAGACGCGCGCAGACGAAGAGCAGCAAGACGCGCCCGAAGACGCGACGCCCTGACGGGCCACGGGCGTGCCCCAGTCAAACAAGTGCCGATCGCACGGCTATTCCTCGCGGTAGAGCCAAGGCCCATTCCGGCGTGAAATGGGCCTTGAGCTTTTTTCGTGAAGGGCCTATTTCTTGCCCCAGAAGTCGGGCGACGCTTTCACCCAATCCTGTGGCGCGTAGCTGATTTCAGGGACGACGGCAAAGAGCATCGATTCCGACGATTCGACTGCCACACTGCCCAACTGATGCATCATTTCCATCTGATCCTGGCCGACGGTCTTGGGAAGGTTCTCGCCATCGAGTTGCGCCTGGTCTTCCTCTGCCAGAGCTTGCATGGGAGACACCAGGATGAAGGTTCGGTCGCTGTCGTCGCCATACATTTTTTCCCACATGGCCCAGCGCGCGTGAGGGATGGACGAATACGCTTTGACGTACAGCTTCACCAGGTGCTCCCAATCCTGATCGTGGCCAGGGCGCACATGAAACAGGATGATGTCGAAGAAGCGCATCTGGGAAATGTCGACGCCGGCGTTCAGGCTCAGGTCCTCACGGTAGTGG
>JASHYS010000055.1 GCA_030042915.1 Acidobacteriaceae bacterium | reverse complement strand
CTCGTTCTCACGCCGATATGCGGCTATGGTCTGGTCCCTCATCACGCCCACCTCTTGGTCTTCAGGTTGTGTACGTGCACGTGCTGGCCGGCCTTGATGGGCTGAACCACTTTGCCGATGTCGTTGCCGTATTTGATCACGGTGTCCCCGACTGCAAAATCCTTGAGCGCCAGCTTATGGCCGAGCGGAATGTCTTGCGTTGCCTTCGCCTGCTGCGGCTGGTTGCTTGAAAGATCGCGGCCTGCGCATTGTGTACCCGCCGTAATATCCACTACGGCCACGCCCACCGTGTCGGCTCGGTCGTGAACAAGAAAATGAATCATTGCGTTTTCTCCTCTATCGTTCTTTTCTTGAAGCTCCACGCTTCAAATCAAATTCTTCCAAACGAGACGTGCTTTGTCTCCAGAAAAGCATCCAGCCCCTCGCTGCCAACTTGCGTCCCACCCGCCTTGCTTCGTTCCGCTGTTCCAGGAGCCACCACTCGAATCTCCACCGATCCGCTGCCCAGGACATCATGGTGCGCGGTCGTGCGAATCATCCCCATCTGGCCGAACTGCGTTTTAATCCACACAGCTCCGGCGCCGCCGTTCTGCTCAAGGAGAAATGGGTTGTCGCCCACCAGAATGCCGGGCCCCTCCACCGAAAAGCTGACACTCCCTCGCCCGAATGCGTGCAGCCCGCCATACTTATCGACCGCCGCAAACACCAGCCGCGTCGCGTCCGCTCCATCCGCCGTCAATTCCTTGTCGTCTGCACTCACCCACAGCCGGTCCTGCGAGCGGTCTGAGGAAAAGGTGCATGAAAGGATGCGCGTATCGCCTCTGAATCCGTCAATCCGAAGCTCGGGATTGCCCGCGCCGTCGAGCTTCAAATCGGCGAAGAAGGGCGGATAGCGGAGATTGGGAAATTCGCTGCGGTCGGGATGAAGAACGGAATGCAGCTGGCCATCGACAGAGATTTCAAGCCGCTCGCAGTTGGAAAAGATGGCCGCGTGCTCGCCCGGTCCCGATGGAGCCTGCGGTCCAAAATCCCAGTAAAAATCGGGTTCGATCACCGGCCGCACCGCCGGGTCGGCTTGCGAGCGATAAAAAGCCGCGCCGAGCTTGGGAATCCTGAAGACATCAGCGAGGCCCGGACATTTGACCGCATTATAGGCGTTCATCAGGCTGGCGTAGTCGAACGCGCACCACGCGATCGCTCCCGCGCATTGCGGATGGGTCGCGGCTCTGCTGTGCGCCTGCGCGTGGTAAAGTGCCTGGCTCGTCTGCACCTCCACGTCTCCTGCGCGGCGGTACCTGCGGTCAAATCCCCTCCGCGCGCTGTAGTTGAACTGGCCTACCGTCTCAGCCAGCATAAATGGCACGCCGGGCACCGGAGGCGAAATCTCCACGGTTCCGTCGGCTTCGGCGTGGTAATCATCGAAAGCGTAAACATCTTCGTGCCAACCTTCGACGGCGCTTGGCGAAACGCTGGTCATGGAGCCGGAACAGGGCCGCGTACCGTCCAGCCTCTTCGCCGCCTCGGTCGTGCGCCGATACAACTCCTCATCGTTAGGCGATTCGTTGATGCGCACGCCCCAGATCACAATCGACGGATGATTCCGGTCGCGGCGCACCATCGCTTCAACATCGCTCACGGCAAGCTCGCGCCAATGCTCGTCGCCGATGTACTGCCATCCGGGAGGCTCCTCCCAAACCATCAGCCCCAGCTCATCGCAAGCATCGAGGAAGGCTTCTGATTGCGGGTAGTGCGAGCAGCGCACAAAGTTGCAGTTGAATTCGCGGCGAATGATCTCCGCGTCCCTGCGTTCCGAGCGAGGACATACCGCGAAACCGGTATACGGGTGAAGCTCGTGGCGATTGAGCCCGAAGATCTGCGTGCGCTGTCCATTCAGATAGAAACCGTCGATCGCAAAGCGCGCTTCGCGGAATCCGATACGCGATTCAGACCGGTGCGTCGTCCCGTCGCCCGGCGTAGCGGTCACTTCCAGATCGTAGAGGTGCGGATGCTCGGTGCCCCACAGGCGAATGGCCGAGAGCTCTTGCATCGTCAAATGAAACTCGTGCTCAGCCTGCTCAGCTCGTACATGAGTCGCAACCGATGCGATCGTTTGACCACCGCTGTGCAGGCGGGCGCTCAATTCAAGATTCGCCGGCAGCGGGCCTTTCGCGTCGATCCGGCCGACAATCTCCAATCGACGGTCCGGATCGAGCACATTCACCGGTTTCGCAAAAACATCGCGAAGAAAAATCCACGGAACCGCTCGCAGGCTCACCGAGCCTGTCATGCCGCCGGGCAGCAGATAATCCACGGCGCTCGGGCCGCCCGGCGAACCTGCTGGCGGCACATTCAACCAGCGCGAGTCCACCTCGACGGCAAGTGTATTTTCACCGCCAACCGAAACCAGATCCGTGATCTCGCTCTCGAACGGAAGAAACCCTCCCCAATGCGGCTCAAGCCTGTGGCCGTTCACAACCGGCGTAGCCGCAGCCATCACCCGATCGAAGCGAAGAAACAGCCGCATGCCTCTGAGATCGGGCGGAACGGAGAAATTCCGCCGATAAACCCACACATCCTGCCAACTCGCCGGATCCCAATTCTGCCACGACAGCGGAGTAACGGTGTGCGGAAGTGTGGCGCGCGGAAAGCTGCGATCATCGAAATCCGGCTCGAGCGCGCCCGGGCGGGACTTGCCGCAGAACCGCCAATCCTGATCGAGTGAGACAGTGCGCTGCGCATTCCGCCGGGAATCGGCAGGCATTCCCCAGCTCTCAAGCGCGTTCGCTGCGCCAAGAGCAGTGGCTGCCAGACAACCGGCCGTAAAGCGGCGCCTTGAAATTCTCGCCGGATCAGTCATTCGCATTCTTCCATCTCCCGCATCCGGGTCGGGCATCATTCTATGGACCGCACGCCACTGGCCACAAGCGCGCATTCATTGAACCGTCGTCCGGCCTTGAGCAGGAATGGGATGCTCTATAAGTTATTGAGGGAATGGCGCGCCCGGAGAGATTCGAACTCCCGACCTACTGATTCGTAGTCAGTCGCTCTATCCAGCTGAGCTACGGGCGCACACGTCAGGCTTCAGAACGAAGCCACATCGAACCATTCACAGGGTATCAAGGTTAGACTGCTGGCGCAACGCGTGTTGTCAGGTCGCGGGCGACGCTGTCGGAGGCGCAGGCTGGCCGCGCAGTGGCTGTTCCTCAGTGATCTCCAGGCCGGCCTCGCGGATGAGCTTGGTCACTGCAGCGGCGTTCAGGCGCGTGGCGTCGAATTCGACGCGCAAGGTGCGCGCCTGGCCATCAAAGCTCAGTTTCCTGATTCCGTAAACGTCGCGTGCGCGGGCCAGCGCCGACGCCACTTTCTCGGTGGGCGGTTCAGTATAGCGATAAGAAATCTCCACCGTGGTCATGGGCTCAGGATAACAGCGTAGCGTAAGAGTTTTTCCGTATTGCTCCGTTTACTGCTGCTTGGCCAGCGAAGCCGTGGCCAGCGAGCCGCCCAGTCCCATGGTTTCCACGGCCGACGACGGCACAATCACCATCGAACCGCGCTCCTTGATGGCCTCATAGAGCATGTTCATGGCGCGCAGATGCAGAGCGACGGGATCGTCTTTATACGTCGCCGCGGCTGCCGCGAATTTGTCGGCAATTTCGGTCTCGGCCGTGCCCAGGATGACACGCGCACGGCGTTCGCGCTCGGCCTGCGCTTCGCGCGACATTGCATCCTGAAGCTGCGAGGGAATCTGCACATCGCGGATCTCCACCGACTGCACCGTGATTCCCCAGGGATTGGTCTTCTGATCGAGGATGCGCTGCAGCTCCTGGCCCAGCATCTCGCGTTCGGCGAGAATCTGATGCAGCTCGTGGCGGCCGATCGACTCGCGCAACGCTGTCTGCGCGCTCAGCGTGATGGCGTCGTTGTAGTTCTCCACTTCGAGGACCGCCTTCTCGGCGTTCCATACCATCCAGAACACAATCGCATCCACGTTCACCGGCACGGTGTCGCGCGTGAGCGTGGACTCGGCGAACACGCTGGTCACTCGCACGCGCTGATCCACGTAGTTGCTCAGGTTCTCGACAACGGGAACGATGAAGAACAGTCCCGGGCCGCGCAAACCCACATAATGGCCCACGCGCAGCTTGACCGCTTTTTCCCATTGCCGCACCACCTTGATGGCAAACAGCAGGTAGAGACCGAGGAGCACACCGGCAACGACGAAAACGGGGCGTTGCGTTTCGACGGTCGCAATGGCCCCGCCGGCAACGCAAACCAGAAAAGCAGCCACCGCCACAGCGTTGGTGTTTGAGGCGGCGAATTTGGGCGAAATGTTGATCATACTTTCTCCTTCGCGGCCGGACCTTTCGGCCAGGCCTGCAACTGCTGAACGAGATCGTCGATGGTGAACCCCGCGGCGCCGCTGCGCGCCACGGCATCGGCTGCAATCTGCGCCAACTGCCGCTCGCGCTCGGCAACCGGGCGGGCCAGAGTCTGCGTACTGATGAAGGTGCCCGTGCCCTGATGCGTCTCAAGCAGGCCGCCCAGCTCCAGCTCCCTGTAAGCGCGCACTACGGTGTTGGGATTAATGGCCAGGTCGACGGCGAGCTGACGCACGGTGGGCAACTGGTCGCCGGTCGACAGTGCTCCGGAAGCCAGCGCCCCTCGCACCTGGTCGATGATCTGGCGGTAGGCCGGGACGCCGCTGTGAAGGTCGAGCAGAAAGCGGATGGCGGGTTTGGAAGGGCTGATCATCGGCGTCAATGTTCTATAGAACTAGAACACTAATAGAGCAGAACTGTCAAGCGTTATTTTTGCGTGGCATAAAAGCTGCACATCCTACGCGCTTTTTCCCGGTCAAAATGCGCACTTATACGAGCTATTTTTGGCGATTTTCGAGGGTGCGTCCAGGAGAGCTGCATTGATTTCGAAGGAGTTAGCCAACGCCGTGCGGCAAACATACGATGAAAAAGAGACATTATTATTCATTTTCCGGGCGGCAAATTGGGCTCCGTGGGTGCCGCTCTGTACCCCGGATGGCCGGGATCCCGCTTCGTTGGCATGTGCAGACCGGACCTGGGCGCAGGCCGAAGAAGCCTCGCCGCGCGTTGGATTTGTGATCATGGGAGAGATTGTGCGCCTGAGGCGCGAAATAATCTGCAAAACAGGGGTGGGATTTTTAGGATTTGTTTTCAGCGACTTGCGCCTATGACTCAGGAAGAGGGGGCTTGACCTAGGCGCCGGCCCTGAAAGAATCGCGAAATTCCACTTGACATCGGTAGAAAATCCACTACCATATGGTTGTGGATAGCTTGGATACAACGTTCGCGGCTTTGTCTGATCCGACCCGCCGGGCCATGATCGAACGGCTCTCGCGTGGGCCTGCCTCAGTGCATGGATTGACGGAGCCATTTGCGCTCTCGCAGCAGATGATTTCAAAACATATTGCCTACCTGGTGCGGGCACAAATTGTGATCAAGACCAAGCGGGGACGAGAGAGTGTTTGCACGCTCAGGCCACAGGCGATAAAGACCGTCAGCGACTGGGCGATCAATTATCGCCAATTCTGGGAAGAGAGTTTGGACAAGCTGGATGCGGTTGTGAAGCAAATGAAAAAAGAGGAGGTTGGACATGACAAAAAGCACGGTGAGTGAGATCGAACGGATGACTGTGACACGAGTTTTTGATGCCCCACGCGAACTGGTTTGGAAAGCGTGGACAGACCCGAAATATGTGAAGCAGTGGTGGGGGCCGAAGGGTTTTACTGCGCCTTTTTGCCGGATGGATTTTCGCGTGGGAGGGAAATTTCTCTACTGCATGAGAGCGCCGGATGGGCAGGAGTTCTGGAATGGCGGCGAATACCATGAGATTGTTCCGCACGAGAAGATCGTTTCCTCAATGTACTTTGCCGACTCCGACGGAAGCAGGATTGAGCCCGAGCAAATTGGAATCGAGCATGAGGCCATAGAGGGCGCGCGCGACGTGATTCTCTTTGAGGACTTTGGAAACGGCCAGACGAAACTCACCTTCATTGGCAACGAAACCATGCAGAACGCGATCCAGAGCGGTCAGCTGGAAGGCACCAAGCAGATACTGGATAAACTCGCTGCAGTGGTTGCGGAGCTGGCGCGGGCGAAGTAAGAAGTTGAAGCTGGCATGATCGTCATGTGCGAGGCAAGTGACGCAAAGCTAACGCAGGTCCATCCCGGGAGCCCCGCCCGGGATGGCTGCGGCGGCTCGGCTCAAGCGCGCCCTCTGATCACGGTACGCACCGGCTGGGCGACGATTCGCCCAAGTGCCGAACCGCAGATCCTTCCTCGCTGCGCTCGTCAGGATGACAGAACTCGGGGCAGCAGTGTGATCTCAGTTCACGACCGCACCTGCTTCACTCAGGATGGCGGGCCCCTTTTTCGGCTTGCCTATATGTCGCTGATCTAGAGGCTTTTCAAAAAGTTCTGGATCTCGGGGCTGGTCCATTCCTGCGGCCCGATGAACTTCCTGCGGATAATGCCATTGCGATCAATCGCATAGCTCTCTGGCCAGGCATCGCTATGGTACAGCTTGGCGGCCGACTCGCTGGGGTCGCGCACCGTGATCAGGTCCACGTGCCGCTGCGCAATGAAGCTCGCATAGGCCT
>JASHYS010000462.1 GCA_030042915.1 Acidobacteriaceae bacterium | reverse complement strand
GCGCCGGAGCCGGGCGTAAACAGGCGGGCGTCGTTGAGGCCGTAGAGCGGCTGGCCATCGAGAGTGGTGACGCTGATGCCGAACTGCGCATGGCTGAGGGCGGGATCGGCCAGAATAGCCTGAATGCGGTCGGCGAGCGGGCCGGTGGTGGGCACGGGATGCGGCGGGCGCGCAGGGTGATGCTGCTGCGCGCTCATGCACGGGCAGAAAATGGCAAAGCTGACAAGCAGAACTGTCAGAGGCCGCGGTGTTGTCGTCATGCCCGGAGTGTAGCAGGCAACGACCGGCGGCCGGCGAGGGCCAAGGTCATCGAAGGACAATGCTAACGACTCGCGCTGAGCTTGCCTTCAGGCCACGGCCCGGCCAGCGCGCCGTGCATGGCGGTGGGCGCGTCAATCTCGCCTGTCTTTCTGTTGTAATCAACCGCGTCAGCGCGCAAAACATAGGGGCTCTTAACACAGACATGGCCGTTTGTTTCGCAGACCATGGTTCTCACCTCGACGTTTCCTCGCAACTGGAGAATCGAATAGGTTTTCCCCTCGGGATGAACCCATTGCGCGCTGGAAGCGGTGAAGAAGAATCGCCCGTTGTAGCCTTCGGGAAATGGGAGAAGGAAGTGCAGCACGTTGGGCTGTGCTTTGTTCTCCTCGGCGTTCTTGTCCTGGCACAATCCCGCAGGAGCCAGACCGGAAATCAAAGAGCCAGTCGCTAGGACCAGTTTCAAGAGCCTCATGGAGCTTGTCCTCCCTCTGATCAACCTTGATTCACTAGACGCGGCGCCGGTGCAAAGGTCTCCAGAACATTCGTGATCGAGCAAATGATGAAGCGGTTTCGGGCCGAGAGGCACCTGTCACTCAGGCTGCCGAAGGCCCGCTTTCCGATCGGCAGGTCGGCAGCGGTTAGCGGCGTACCATCGATGGAAGTGAGAAGAGCGATCACAAGCTGGCGGCTGCGCACACGCACGCTGGAGTTGGGCCGGCGCACGCTGGTGATGGGCGTGGTGAACATCACGCCTGACTCATTCAGCGATGGCGGCCATTTTCTGGATTCGGAAAAAGCCGTCGCACATGCGATGCGCCTGATGGAGGAGGGCGCCGATCTGCTCGACCTGGGCGCGGAAAGCACGCGGCCGGGTTCACGCGCTGGGACAAGCGATGCAGCGGTCAGCGCAGACGAGGAGCAGGCGCGGCTGCTTCCCGCGCTGGAAGGGATTCTGCAGGCCAGGCCGGATGCAGTGTTGTCGGTGGACACGTACAAAGCCGCGACAGCGCGCAAGGCACTCGCCGCAGGCGCGGAAATTATCAACGACGTGAGCGGGTTCACGTGGGATCCGGCGATGGCGCAGGCGTGCGCGGAGTTTGGCGCGGGAGTGGTGCTGACGCACACGCGGGGGCGGCCCGACGAGTGGCGAACGCAACCGCAGCTCGAAGCCGATGCGCTGCTGGCGTTGGTGCGCAGCGGTCTCGCCGGCAGCCTTGAGGCAGCGCAGCGCGCCGGTGTTGCGGCAGATGCCATCGTTCTCGATCCCGGCTACGGATTCGGCAAGCGGTTCAACGAGAATTACATGCTCCTCAGCCGGCAATCGAAGTTGCTTGAATTGGGCCGGCCGCTGCTGGCCGGTCTGAGCCGAAAATCGTTCATCGGCCACACAATGGCGCCGCTCTTTGACGGGAACGATGCGCCGGTGAACGAGCGCGAGAACGCAAGCCTGGCGGCGATCACCGTGGCGATCCTGCACGGCGCTTCGATCGTGCGCGTGCATCAGGTGCGCGCGGCAGCAGAAGCGGCACGGATTGCGGATGCGATCGTTGCCGCAGGATCGTAACGCGGTTCCCACCTGACTACGCTCCGCTTGCGCGGTGCACAGTCAGGATGGGGCAACAGATTGTTCTGAGTGGCCCTAGATGCTGATGCCGACTTTGTAGCGCGGCCAGAGCGGGCGCTCGGCGCCGTGATCGATCACCGGCTCGCCGTCGCACTCCACTTCGATGACCGTGGCGGGCGAGTCGGGCGCTGCCAGCGGCATGCCCGTGAGCCTCAAGCTGAATTCGTCCTGCGTAAACTCGACCTTCTGGCCGGTCTTGAGCAGGCGCGCTGACAGAACCTTGGGCTTGAGGCCGCCGATGGCAAAGACTACCTGGGGCTGGAAGAAGGTGAGCCAATCGGCTGCAGGAGTGTGTCCGGGCCAGAAGTGCTGATGGATATAGAGCGTGTTGCCGCGGCGCGTGTAGTTGGCGTTGGTGTTGGCCATGAGCTGGCCGCGCTCGGTGCCGTAGATTGCCTTGCCGTTGGTGTCGAGCCATCTGCCCACAGCTTGCAGAATCTCAGTCGACAGGAGCGGGACGGAGCCGTCGGGCTCAGGACCGATGTTGAGCAGATAGTTGCCGCCGCCGCGCGCGCAGGTGGCAAGATTGTCGACGATGGTCTCGGGCGTCTTCCAGGCATTGTCGGCGCGATTGAATCCCCAACTATTGTTGAGCGTCATGCACGACTCCCAGGCGCGGCCCGCGGCCGAAGCTTCGATGCGCTGCTCCGGGGTCGCAAAGTCGCCCTCGAGGCCGTTGCGATTGTTCACAATGATGTCGGGCTGCAGCTCGAAGACCATTTCGTTCATGCGCTCCGACTCCCATTGCTCGGCGTCGAGCGGCCAGGAGACGTCGTACCAGAGAATGTCGATCTTGCCGTAGTTGCTCATCAGCTCGCGAATGAGCCCATGCGTGTAATCGACGAAGCGGCGGCGCGCGGCTTCGTCGGTTTTGCAGATGGCGCCATCGGGGTGGTGCCAGTCCATGAGCGAGTAGTAGAAGCCCACGCGCAGGCCTTCGGCGCGCGCGGCTTCAACAAATTCGCGGACCAGGTCGCGGCCGGGGCCTTGCCTGGCGGCGTTGTAATCGGTGAGCTTGGTGTCGAAGTTGCAGAAGCCTTCGTGGTGCTTGGTGGTCATGACCATGTATTTTTGGCCGGCGCGCTTGGCCAGGCGGGCCCAGTCGCGAGCAGCGTTGGGCTTGGGATGAAAGTGCTTGGCGAGAATCTCGTACTGGGGAATGGGAATGCCCTGGAATTCCTTGGCCCACTCGTGCTGGCCGATCACGCTGTAGAGTCCCCAATGAATAAACATGCCGAACCTGGCCTCGTGCCACCAGGCCATGCGCGCGTCGCGGCTGGCAGCCTGCTTCAGGTCAGCAGGCGTGGGCGCGGAGCCGGCCTGCGCGCCCACGGCGGCAGAGTGCGCCAGACCATCGGCGTTTGCAACCGCAAGAGCGGCGGCGCCGGCCGCACCAAACTGCTTGAGAAATGACCGTCTCGTACTTTCGCTCCAGTTCATGCCGTCTCCTTCTTTGTCGCGCCATGATTTCGTTAGCGTTTACGGACGCCGCGCAAATTTGCCGCCGAGTCACTATAGCAGACACGGGAGGTGAATGCGGGCGCATAAGTTGCCGAGCGATTTCGCTCGCGCGGCACCAGGTGAAGCTGCTTCATGGCACGCGGCAGGGGCGGATACACTCTTGCCATGGTCGTTCGCTTGAAAGATATAGCCGCTGAACTAGGCGTATCGGTGGTCACGGTGTCGCGGGCGCTCAGAAACCGGCCCGATATTGCAGAAGAGACCAAGGCGAAGATTCTCGACCGCATCAAGCGGTTGAATTACCGGCCCAATCTGACGGCGCGCAGCCTTGTCACCGGCCGCAGTTCGCTGGTCGGCCTGGTGGTGCCCGACCTGATCCATCCCTTCTTCGCCGAGATTGCCAAGGGCCTCTCGGCCAAGCTGCGCGAGAAGGAGTACTACCTGATCGTCTCGTCTTCAGACAGCGAACCGCAGCTGGAGCAGGACGAGATCGAGCACATGCTCGCACATCATCTGGATTGCTTTGTTGTGGCCTCGTGCCAGAAAGACTCCGGGAGCCTGCGCAGGATTGGGGAAGCGGGCGTGCCGCTGGTGCTGATCGACCGCAGCTTTCCCGGCTTTGCCTGCAACTTTGTGGGCGTGGACGACTACAAGGTGGGCGAGCTGGCCACGGAACACCT
The DNA here is from genome assembly GCA_030042915.1 of Acidobacteriaceae bacterium. The sequence goes on along the minus strand of JASHYS010000462.1, from coordinate 626 downwards.
GATCGCGCAGGGTTGCAAGCGCATCGCGCATATTCGCGGGCCTGCGACCAACGTGGGTAATCGCCGGGCCGAGGGGTACCGCAGTACTTTGCGGCGCCATGGCATGGCTATGCCGGACGGCTACATTGTTGCCTGTGGCGAAGCGGCAGACTCCGACGGCGAGCGCAGAGGACGCCGGGCCATGGAAGAGATTCTGGCCTTGCAACCGCGGCCTGACGGCATCTTTTGCTTCAACGACACCATTGCCATGGGCGCCATGGAACGCGCATTCGAAGCAGGGCTGCGTATTCCCGGAAGCATGGCCATTGTGGGCTGCGGCAATTTTCATTACGGCAGCAAACTGCAGGTGCCGCTTTCGAGTGTTGACCAGCGCTCGCGCGAGATTGGCGAGCGCACCGCGAAGATGATCATGACGCTGCTTGAAAAGCCGCCGTCGGCGCGGCCGCGCAGCGTGATTCTGGCCCCGGAGCTGATCGCGAGGACGTCGTCGCGGATGAATTAGGTCATTGCTTTTGCAACCCGCCCGGGCGCAAGGCGAACGGCAATCCGATCCGCCCCCTCCCTTACTCCAGTAACGGCGCGCATACACCAAAGTTGCAGCCGGCAGCCATCGTTATGTATTGAAG
>JASHYS010000461.1 GCA_030042915.1 Acidobacteriaceae bacterium | reverse complement strand
GTCTTCGGGTGCGCATGCGTTCAACTTGATTTCGATTGAAGGCCAGGTGGTGAAGGAAAACCGCGATGAGTACCAGGACGAATATGTGCTCACGGCCGGCGGTCATCTTTTTTCGGTTCTTTACCGGCACATCGACGAGGATCTGGGCTTCGAACTGCCGCCCATGAAACAGGTTCCGGTGGGCGGCAGAGTCCGCGTCACCGGCATCACCTCGGTAGCGTACGGTTCCAATCCATTCGAGGGCCCAGCCAGCTCCGATGTTCTGTTGCGTTCCTTCGCCGATATCGAGGTGGTGGCCGGGCCGTCCTGGCTGAATGTGCACAACCTCACGTGGCTCGTCGAGATTCTGCTGGCGATCATCTTCATCATTGGCATCCGGATGATATGGAGTGAGCGTCGCGCCCGCCTCCGCAACGCCAGCCTGGCCTACCTCGAGCGACGGCGCGGAAAGATTCTGGAGGATATCAACAACTCCCGGCCACTGGCCGAGATTCTGGAGAGCATCAACGAGCTGATTTCAGCGCGCCTGGGCGGACTGCCATGCTGGATCCAGGTGAAGGACGGCGCCACCTTGGGCAATTTCCTGTCAGGAGCCTCACAGGCCGGGCTGAGCGTCGTTGAGACGCCGATCCCTTCCCGCTCGGGTCCTTCGTTGGGCGCAATCTACGCAGCGTTCAGTCCGGACGCCAAGCCGAGGGCGGTGGAGAGCGAGTCGCTGGCGCAGGCAGCCGGACTGGCCAGGTTGGCTATCGAGACTTCGCGCCTCTACTCCGACCTGGTGCATCGCTCAGAGTTCGACCTGCTCACTGACATCCACAACAGGTTCTCGTTTGAAAAGCAGATAGAGGCCGCCATCGAGGTTGCGCGACAGTCGGCCCGTATCTTTGGGTTGCTCTATATTGACCTCAACGATTTCAAGCAGGTCAACGACCAATTCGGGCATCACGTTGGAGATCTTTATCTGCAGGAAGTGGCTCTGCGCATGAAGGGCCAACTGCGCCCGGGCGACGTACTGGCGCGGCTCGGTGGCGACGAGTTTGCCGTCATTCTGGCTAACTTACATGGCCGCGCCGACGTGGAGGAGATTACTCTGCGCCTGGAGCGCTGTTTTCAGCAGACCTTCGCCTGGGAAGGCTGCACAGTGCAGGGTGCTGCAAGTATCGGAATCGCCATTTATCCTGCCGACGGAACCACGCGTGACACGCTGATGAGGGCCGCCGATTCCGCCATGTACGTGATCAAGCAGACCAAGCGGCAACAGGGAGAAGCGTTGCCGGGCCTGGTCGTCGGTACGGAGCATTCGGCAGAGTGAGCAAGCCTGAACTTGACTTGTGAGTTATGCTCTGTGACCCTAACATGCGGAGCCGAAAGAAAACATGAAGCGACTTCTATTCATTCTCTGCATAGCACTCGTGTCGTGCAGCACCGCATCTGGCCGTCCACGATCCATTTTTTATATGACCAATGGTTCCGACTCGGTGGAATCGTTCCTGGCGCATTCCAAACAAATCGACCTGTTGGTTCCTACGTGGTACCAGGTGGATCAAAACGGCCTGGTAACTGGCGCGCCGAACGATCTGGTGCTTGCCCGTGCGCAGAGCGAACAGCTGCCGGTGATGCCCATTATCGCGCTCTTCAACAAGAAAGAATTCCATGCGCTCGCCGGCGACGCGGCCGCACAGGCTCGCATGAACGACGCCATGATCCGCGAATGTAAATTGCACCGCTATATCGGATTTCAGTTCGACTTCGAGAATATCGATTGGACGGACCGCGACCCGCTGAGCGACTTGGTAAAAATCTCGGCGCAGGCGCTGCACAAAGAGGGTTTGCAACTGACCATCGCCACCGTGCCCAATGCGCCGGGCTACCCCGGCAGCGGCGGATTTGCGAAGTGGATCTACACCGACTGGCGCGGCGCCTACGATCTGGCGGCGATCAGCAAGTACGTTGATCTGATTTGCCTGATGACCTATGACCAACACACGCGCTGGACCACGCCCGGCCCCGTCGCCGGATGGCAGTGGACCGTAGACAACTTGCAGTACGCTCTCAAGGTTGTGCCCAAGGAAAAGCTTTCGCTCGGGATTCCGGTGTACGGATATCACTGGTTTACCGGAGCTCCGATTCAGGACACAACCACCGGCAAAGAAACGCCTAATCCGCAGGCCGAGTACATCGGCACAGCGAACGCTCTGCTGCTGGCGCAGGAATACGGCGCCGCGCCCGCGTGGGATGCCGAAGATCATAGCGCCTATTTCTACTTCTACCGCGATCAAATGCGGGAGTGGATTTATTACACCGATCTGCGCACATTTAAAGACCGCTACCAGCTGGCCGAGCAAAATGGGCTCGACGGGTTTTGCTCCTGGGTTCTCGGTGAGGAGGATCCGGCGATCTGGAGCTTTCTGCCCCCAAGGCAGTAGCCCCGGCAAGCGGCCCTCGTTTCAATTTACCCGTTAGCCTCGCTTACGCGGCTCGGGCCGTTCGCGGGCATTTCTGCCTGGGTCAACCAGCCGAAAATGCCTGAATTTGCACTTATTTTGATCGTAATGATCATTTTTATTGACAAAGTGATCATTTTTCGACTAATGTGTCCTATCCAGAGGCGTGTGCGGGCCGGTGCCCGCAAGAAATCTCCAGTATCTTGACTGATCAATTCCTGTGCGGCTGCCGCTTCCTGGCAGCCATTTTGAAGTGAGGTCCCATGAACATCAATCTGCATCTCCGCATGCTCTTCGCATGCATGCTGTGCCTTTGCGTTTCAGCGGCGGTTGGACAAACCGTGACCGGTTCGATCACTGGAGAAGTGACCGATCCGAGCGGCGCTGTGGTGACCGGAGCGAACGTGGTGGCTCTCAATCTGGACACCAACGTGGTCACGTCCACCAGAACAAATCCGGACGGTCTGTTCCGCATCGACTTTCTGCCCATCGGCCATTACCAGGTCACGGTCTCGGCGACAGGCTTTGAGAAGGGAACGATTGCAGCGTTTTCGCTGGAAGTGCAGCAGACGGCGAATTTCAATGTGAAATTGGCGGTGGGCAGTACCACCGCCAACGTAAGCGTATCGGCCGCGGCCCCGATTCTGAATACTGATAGCCCCACCATCGGCAGCGTCTTCACCGCCAATACCATCGCCAATCTGCCGCTCAACGGGCTCGATTTTTCGGCGGTCACGCTCTACATGCCGGGCGCAGTCACGTCGTACGGAACGTCGGGCCCCACCAGCATCGAACGCAGCACTTTCAATTCCGACACGCCCAACTTCAATGGCAATCGGTCGCAGGCCAACAATTACACCATCGACGGCATTGACATGAACGAGACCTACAACAACTTGATCTCGTACAGTCCCGCGCCCGCGGCCCTCGAAGAGATGCGGGTGGTGACGGCCGACTCGCCCACCGATCAGGGAAACGTGAATGGCGCTGCCGTGGAGCTGGTGCTCAAGAGCGGCACCAACCAGTTTCACGGTTCGGCGTATGGCTATGTGCAGAATTATCGCTTCAACGCCAATTCCTACACCAACGGCCAGAGCACGCCGGTGACGCCCATCAACCCCTTCACGCAGTCGCAGTTCGGGGGCGCGGTTGGCGGCCCCATCAGGCGCGACAAGCTCTTCTTCTTTGGTGATTATCTGGGAGCGCGCGAGAACAGCGGAGGCTTCGGCTTTGCGAGCGTGATTCCCGACGCCATGCGTAATGGCAATTTCTCGGTTTTGCTCAACGGCTCCAATCCCATCCAGCTTTACGACCCTCTCAACGGCTTCGCACCCTATACCAACGACGAAAATGTCCCCATCACCAACCCCGTGGCCAAGTTTCTGTTTGCAAACCCCAAGCTCTATCCCGACTGCTCTTCGACAGCACCCAGCCCGTCAGCGCCTCCGGTGACTCCCGCGGGCGGCAAATGCGTGGGAGCCGCGGATGGCATTGCGGACAACAACTACGAGGCCCCGTACAAGAGATGGGTTGGCAACAACCAGGGCGACGTGAAGCTCGAATACGACATGAGGCCGAACGACAAAATCACAGGCTTCTACTCGATCTCGCACGCCTACGACGGTCAAACCGCGGTTTTGGATATTACTTTCCCGACTCAAAATCTGTACCCAACCTGGATTGTGGGCACGGCCTGGGTGCATACGTTCTCGCCCGCCATGGTGAATGCGGCGCGCATCGGCTTTACCCGCACCGATTGGGATCAGGGGCTGCCGGAGGATCCAACCGGACTCTTCGGCACTGCCGGCAACTCCAAGGTTGGCATCTCCTTTCCCAATCAGAGGTATAACGGCTTTACCAACCAGGGGCTGAACAACGGCCTCAGCGACGTAGGAACTCCGGCTTATGCTGCCGGAGTGATCGACAATACCTACACCTACTCCGACGTTCTGACGTGGCAGCGCGGAAAGCATTTTCTCAGCATGGGCGTTGACGCAAAGCGCTACCAGAACAACTATCCAACCGGCAACAACGACGGCTACCTGGGCTCGCTCAATTACAGCGGGGCCTTCACCTCCAGCCCGTTTGCGACCATCGCCAGCGGCTACGGACCGGCGGATTTTGTCCTGGACCGCGTTTCGTCAGGAGGCGTCACTCTGGCAAGCGTGAATGTCGGGCAGCGCCAGTGGCGTGCGGCCGGCTTTGCGCAGGATAACTTCAAGATGCTTCCCAATTTGACGCTGATCTTCGGCTTACGCTACGAGTACGATGAACCCTGGGTCGAGGAGCAGGATCGAACCGGAAATATCAACCTGGTGACAGGGCAGATTGAATACGCCGGCCACCTGCCCACGGGAGCGCTCCCCGACGCCGCGCTCTGCAGCAACACCGCCTGTTACCAGCCGAATTTCCGTCAGTGGATGCCGCGTGTTGGCTTTGCCTTTCAGGCCAATGACCGAACCGTCGTCAGGGCGGGATATGGAGCAGAAAGCTTCTTCGAGGGCAACTCTTACAACCAGCGTTTGACCGCGATTTCGCCTTTCATGCAGGCGGCCGGTTTCTCAGTCAGCTCTCCAACAGCCACTTCGGTGCCCACTCCGAATACTGCCGAAGAAGGTTTCACCAACTCTGACACTTCCGTGCAGTACAGCAGCTCCGACAATGGATATACGGCCTATCCGCAGAACATGCAACCCGCGTATGTGCAGGAATGGAATCTGACCGTGGAGTACGCTTTAACACACACGGCATCGTTGCAGGCCGGTTATGTTGGCGAGTCGGGGCAGCATATTGAAGACTACGGCAATGTCAACCAGTTGACCGTCAACAACGATCAAACTTCGGCCCCGTTTTACAACAGCCAGTATATTGGCGTGAACGGCGTCGATTCGTCGCTGGGCGTGGGCGGCAACGGCAGCCTCCTGATTACCGAGTCGCGCGCCTTGATGAATTACAACGCACTGCAGGCGGTCTTGCGCCAGCGCTTGAACCACGGCCTGGAATTCACGGTGAATTACACCTGGGGCAAGGCCATGACTAACAGCATGGGCAACTATTCCTTGTTCGGCACCTTTAACACTCCCGGCTATGGTTACAGCGGCGCGTTTCAGAACTACTACAACAGCCACGCCGACGTCGGTCCCGCCGGGTACGATGTCCGTAACGACATCACCGCCACTGGTGTATACGCGGTTCCCGTGGGCCGCGGACAGCCGTTCTTTTCCGGAGTCAACCACGTCATGGATGAGGTCGTGAGCGGCTGGAAGCTTTCGACAGCCCTGGCAGGCTATTCGGGCTTTCCCGAGGTCATTACCGGCGGATCGAACAATTCAAACAGCTACGGTGCGAGCCGCGTGAACCAATATCGCAAGTTGAAGATTGCGGGCCGCAGCAACACCAACTGGTTCGGCACCGATCCTTCTGCCTCGCCTTGCCTCACCCCCGGAGTTGACAACGGTACGTGCGCTTTCGGCATTCCTGCCAACAACGATTTCGGAACAGAGGGCAATGGCGCGCTGCGAGGCCCGGGATTCTTCGACACCGATTTCTCCGCGTTCAAGGATTTCCACACCTATAAGGAGGAGACCATCGGTTTTCGTTTCGACGCTTTCAACGCTTTCAATATCGTCAGCTACGGCAACCCGGATTCTGGAATCTCCGATAGCACATTCGGCAATGTTTCGTTGCAGTCTCCTCGCTCCACCGAACGTCATTTGCAGTTCGCGTTGCACTACAACTTCTAGCGGTCGAATGCGGACATGAAGCTGCTTGAGATTTGTGTCGATTCGGTTGAATCGGCGATCGCCTCGCAAGACGGCGGCGCGGAGCGCATCGAATTGTGCGCCGCGCTGAACGACGGCGGAATCACACCTAGCGCCGGGCTGATTCGCGCGGTGCGAAGTGCAGTTTCAATCGACGTGTTTGTCATGATCAGGCCGCGCGAAGGTGATTTTTGTTACTCCGCCGAGGAACTGCGCGTCATGCACGACGATGTAATTGAAGCGCGCAATCTGGGAGCGGCGGGCGTTGTCCTTGGCCTGTTGACCCCGGAGGGCAACGTGAATATACGCGAGACAGCAGAACTGGTTGCTGCTGCGCGTCCCATGAGCGTTACGTTCCATCGCGCCTTCGACGTGTCTTGCGACCTGGAACGCTCGCTCGAGGATGTGATTGCCGGCGGCGCCGATCGCATCCTTACCTCCGGCGGCGAGGCCGACGGAATCCGCGGCGCGCAACGGATTGCAAGCTTGGCGGAAAAGGCGCGTGGCAGGATTGCATTCATTGGCGCGGGCGGCATCCGCCATAACAACGTGCGCGAATTTGTTCAGAAGTCCGGGATCAGCGAGATCCACGCGGCTCTGCGCACGCGTGTCCGCGGCGCCGCGCACTTTTGGAACCACGCTGTAGCCCTTGGCGCCCATTCCAACGGACTCGCGCGATACGTCGTGCGCGAAGACGAGGTTCGCAGATTGCGAAAAAATCTGGAATTGGTTGTGGCGGCGGGAGGAAATGGCGCTCCCTTACAATGAACCAAACGTCTCGTCTGCAGGTTAACCGGCGGAATGTCCTCGAAGACTGACAAACGCGCCAAAGAAATACTTCGCTTGCTGCTGCATCGCGGGAAAGCTTCAGTGGACGACCTGACCACGGAGCTGACGGCTTCGCCCGCCAGCATTCGCCGGGACCTGGCCCGGCTTGAAGAACAGGGACTCGTATACCGCACGCACGGCGGGGCTATGCTTGCCGGAAAAGCCGTGTACGAGCCATTCCGCTTCGATGCCTCGTTTCACATTCGCGAAGAGCGGTTTGCGGCCGAAAAACTGCGCATTGCTCAAGCTGCGGCCGGCATGGTGAAAGAGCGCGAAACGGTGGGACTGGCTGCAGGAACCACCACCTCCCTCGTCGCCCGGCAGCTTCGCCATCGCAACGGGATTCATATCGTCACCAATGCCGTCAACATCGGCATGGAGCTGAGCTCGATTACCACGCTGGAGACCACGCTCACCGGCGGATCGATGCGATGGGCCGGAGCGTATTCGCTCATCGGCCCGGCGGCCATCGAGACGCTGAATATGTATGTGCTTGACCGCCTCTTCCTGGGCGTAACCGGTATCGATCCGGAGCGGGGAGCAACCATGATCGAACCCGAGGAAGCGGCGGTTCTGCGCGTCATGGTGCGTCAGGCGCGCGAAGTGATCGTGGTGGCCGACTCCAGCAAGGTCGGCATGGTGAGCCCGGCCGTGATCTGCCCCCTGCGCGACATCGATGTGTTGATCACCGACGACGGCATCTCCGACGAGGCCGCGCGCACCTTCGCTGCGAACGGCGTTCGCGTGGTTTCGGTGTGATGCGGTCATTCGGTATGTTCCGGCGACTTCGAGGTCGGCCGTCAGGGATCAGTGGTCAGCCTGGACCCAGCCTTTCGCAGAGTGCGCGGAGGGATGGGCGGCGGATTTGGAGGGGGACTGAAGGCCCATGCTGCCGCCGGTTCGGGCGTCAGCTAGAGCGTATGGGGGGACAGACGCGGAGTTTCGGCTCCGGGCGTCCGCGCCCGCGGGCGCTGGAGCCGAGAATGGCCGCTACCGCCGGCCGCGGCTGGGGCTGGCGGCTTAACAACGAATGGCTGACGTCGGCCGTTCCACCTTCGTGTCACGCCGTCTTTATGCCAACTCGCTTAAAATTCAACTATGTGTGGAATTGTCGGGTACGTGGGAAACAAGAAGGTTGTTCCCGTCATTATTGAAGGGCTGCGGCGGCTGGAGTACCGCGGCTACGATTCGGCGGGGATTGCCGTGGGCAGCCCGAAGTGCGCCAAGCTGGACCTGCGGCGCGCGCCGGGCAAGCTGGGCAAGCTCGAGGACGTGCTGCGCGAACAGCCGCTGGATGGCACGTTCGGCATAGGGCACACGCGCTGGGCGACGCATGGAAGGCCGACGGAAGAGAACGCGCATCCGCACCGCGACTGCACAGGGCGGATTGTGGTGGTGCACAACGGAATCGTGGAAAACTACCTCGACCTGAAGCGGGAGCTGACGGCGCAGGGCCACAAGTTTGTGACCGAGACGGACACCGAGATTATTGCCCACCTGATTGAGCAGGTGCAGAAGGATGCTGAGGCGGCGGGGAAGCCGATTGCGCTGGAAGAGGCGGTGCGGCGCGCGGCTAAGCGGTTGACAGGCGCGTTTGCGCTGGGCGTTCTGAGCGCGGCCGAGCCGGACAAGATTATTGCGGCCCGGCTGGGACCGCCGGTGATTGTGGGCGTGGGCGAGGGCGAGGCGTTTGTGGCCAGCGACGTGCCGGGAATTCTGCATCACACCCGCAACGTGTACTTTCTGGCCGACGGCGATATGGCGGTGCTGACGCCGGCAACCGTAACGCTGACAGATTTTGAGGGGCGGCCGATTGCGCGCGAGCTGACGCGTATCCAGTGGGATCCGATCCAGGCGGAAAAGGGCGGCTACAAGCACTTCATGCTGAAAGAAATTTGGGAGCAGCCGCGCGCCATTACCGATACCACGATGGGGCGGGTG
>JASHYS010000460.1 GCA_030042915.1 Acidobacteriaceae bacterium | reverse complement strand
CGCCAACGGTGCCCCAGCCTCAATTGAGCATTTACTGCGCTTCCCGGGCAGGTGCATCCTTGGGGCCCATGCTGGGTCGACAGCTTCCTGTTTGGTCGCCTCGGCCTGAGAGCATAGGCTTCAAGACGCAGCAATCAAGGAATCGCGATAACGCAGTTTTCCAGTTGGTATGTGGCATTTCCTGGGTCGTGCCCGCCGCCGCGGATGGCAATGACTTCCCGGATATAGAACCGTCAGCGGGGACCCCGGCGCGGAATAAGCCTCGTGGCAACTGCAGCATGGCCTTCGGGCAGCGGGAAAACTGCCCTGGCGCCGGTGAAAGTAGGCCCATATGGACCTGGTCGTTTTACGTCTTCTTTTTGTCATTCTGCTTGCCACGGTTTGTTACTTCCTTCGCCCGTTTGGCTTGCATTCGGGGTGGGAAGGAGCAAGCATTGGCGCTTTTGCGGCTTGCGCCGTCATCGTCTTCGAACTGAGGGTGCGGGCTCTCACCCTGCGCCGGCTGATTGGCGCGGTGGTGGGCAGTGTTCTGGGCATCTTCGGCGCGGCGCTGTTTTGCCTGGTGTTGCGCTCGGCGCCTCTGGCGAATGCCAACTCCGCAGCCATGCAAATCTTCGTTCTGCTGCTCATGACCTATGTAGGCCTGCTGGTGGGCGCCAGCAAAGGCGACCTCCTCAATCCGGCGGCGCTGGGCGCGGTTTTCTCGGGCGACAAGCCCACCCATCGCAGCGCCAAGGTACTCGACACCAGCGTCATCATCGATGGCCGTATTGCCGACATCGCCGAAGCGGGCTTTATTGACGGCACGCTGGTGGTGCCGGAGTTTGTGCTGCGCGAGCTCCAGGTGGTAGCCGATTCCACCGACAGCTCGAAGCGCCAGCGCGGCCGCCGCGGCCTTGATATGTTGCAGCGCATGCAGTCCAATGACAAAATCCTGGTGCAAATTGTGCCCGACGACTTCCCCTCGATCCGCGAGGTGGACCTGAAGCTGCTGGAACTGGCCAAGAAATGGGAAGCAAAGGTAGTCACGAATGACTTCAACCTGAACAAGGTGGCACACCTGCATCACGTGGAGGTGCTCAACATCAACGATCTGGCCAACGCCCTGAAGCCCGTGGTGCTGCCCGGCGAGCGCATGAATGTGACCATCCTGAAGGAAGGCAAAGAATTCAACCAGGGTGTCGGCTATCTCGACGACGGCACCATGGTGGTGGTCGATCACGCGCGGCGCCTCATCGGCCGCAGCGTGGCCATCTCTGTCACCAGCGTGCTGCAGACCGCCAGCGGCAAAATGATCTTCGGCAAGATGGACGAGAACGGAAAAAGCGTGGCGAGCGAAGCGGCGGAAAGCGCGCGGTAGAGCCGGCTGGCGAAGAAAGAGATCAGCGTTATGGTCGTTGTCGGCGCAAACCTGCAAGTGATCGACTGCCCATGCACAAAGCGCAACTGCGCAAGGCACGGCTTTTGCGCTGAATGCCGCGCGTACCACGTTCACGCCAAGCGGCCGCGGCCGCCTTATTGCGAGCGAGAGCCCGGTTGGTTCCACAAGCTCTTCGGCGGCCGGAAGGCAAGGAAGAAACAGGCTGGCGAAGAGTTCCGGCTACAACGGATTGGCTATACGCCGTTCAGGCGCTCGGTGAGCCGTCGCTTCGCTTCGGTCCACTCCGCGGCAACAATCGAGTAGCGATACGAATCGCGAGGAATAAAGTCCGCAGCCATGCGGTGGGCGCGCAGTACGCCTTCAAACTTCGCGCCGATGCGCTCGATAGCGGCCTGCGAGCGTTGATTGCGCGCGTCAGTGTGCAGGCAGACGCGCAGCACATCCCACACTTCGAAAGCGTGCGTCAGCATCAGCAGCTTGGCCTCGGTGTTGGCCGCGGTGCGGACGGCGGAGTGCGTAAGCCAGGTATAGCCGATTTCGCAGACATCAGGACTCTGGTTGCCGCGGCGCGGGTGGCCTTCGGGCCACACCCATCGTTCCATATCGAAGAAGCGCGTCGAGCCCAGGATGGCTCCGTCGGCAATGCGCACGTGAACAAAGGCCAATGCCGTGCCTGCCGCCCGCCAGGCGAGCGCCGTCTCAATGTAATGCGAGACGGCATCGCGGCCGATGGGCACCGCGCTCCAGCGGTAGAGCCCGGAATCGCCGGCGGAGGCTGCGATAAGCTGATCGGCGTGGGCGTGCAAGAGCGGTTCGAGACGGATGAACTTCCCCGTCAGAATAGGAGCGTCGATCATCGAAGGACCAGTGCGTGAATCAAGCTTATGCGACGGGAAACTCGGTAAGATTGCTGAATTGCACGACCGGTTCGATATCAGTGTACTTGGGAATGTCTGTCTGCAACTCATCCACCACCGGCATGAACGCTTCCAAAAACGCCTCGACGGTCTCACAGGTGAAACCGGCGATGGCCGCATACGGCGGAGGCGAACCGGGAGCCTCTCCGCCGATTCCGATTTCAGCCGACGCCGCTTTGAGAGCATGTCCTAGCAGGCGCACAGCCATCGGCATGTGCACGCGGAGATAGTAGTCTGCGTCAAAGCGGCTGCCTGGTTTGTTGGGATAGAGAATACTCACCTTGATCATTGTTGTTCCTCGCCGAAGGTGGTTTTCCCGCCGCGCGCCGTGCCGCGGCTGCAGCGAAGCGTAGAACCTTTCTCTCCGGGCGGCTTCCCGGATTGGGGCGCCGCCCGGACCTCAGCCTTGAGTTGCCATCACGCCGGAACTACTCGCCGGATTTCGCCGGCGGGGCCGGTGGCTTTGCCGCCATCGCTGCTGCCGCCTTCGGCCTCCAGAACGCCGGATCGGCCTTAATCCATTCTTCGGGCACGTAGCTTTGTTTCGGATTCACCGTGAAGAGCTCGTCGTGCGCAGATTCCACGCAATCTCCGTACATTGCATCGAGTTTTTGCATAGCCTCTTCGCCGCCCAGAGCCTCAACAAACTTCTTGTCTTCAGCCATGCCTACGTCGATGGCCGACATCGACGGGTCGCCGGTAATCGCGACGTACTCGCCGTCGTCCCCGCCGAATGCGATTTCGTACATGCCCCAGTGCGCGCTGTCCCCTGCCTTTTCGTGCGCATCCTTCACCATCTTCACTACCTCTTCCCACTCGTGGTGGTGTCCGGGCTTTACCTGAAAGATGGAGAACTGGTAGACGCGATGGGCCGCGAGATCGTTGTGTGGATGGAAGCTGAGGTCCTTTTCGTAGGTGAAGATGTACTGATCGACTTCGTCGAGGTTCTCGCCGTCGGCGAGGCCGGCGCGCTCAACTTCCGCGGACATCACGGCATTCATGTCCACCGCTTTGTTGGCTTTCTCCATGTCCGCAAACGAGTTGAAGTGGGACATGTACAGGGCACGCGACCGGCCCGATTGCGAGTTCATGGCCACGTAGTAGGCGGGAGACTTGCCCTTGGTAAACGCAGCGACAAAGGCACTCTCGGTTTTGTCGTGCGCGGCGCCGCCTCTGTAGGGTTTCGTATATTCGCGGGTAATTTGCAAAACCATGGGAATGGACGAATCGGATGCGGCATCCTGCGCAGAGGCCATTGCGCCGCCCGCAAAGGTAAGAGACAGTCCCAGCACAACTGGGCCAACGATCTTCATTTCAGATTTCCTCCTTGATTTGCTCGGAGACGGCGTGCGATGGGGGATGGGAATGGGAAGCGCAGGCTATCTGGGGGCAGAGCGATTATGGAGGGCAAACCCGTCGCGTGTAAAGAATATTCTCGATTTTGGGGCAGATGACGCAGCGCCAGGGATGAAATCGCGCGAGAACCGGCACGGAATTGCGCCGGCCGTGGCCGTATGCGACATTGGAAGTGGGTATCGGCGCCGAGCCCAGCTTAAGATTTCGTGGGCGGTTTTCCAAGGCTTCAGATTACCCTGTCATTGTGGCGCTCCTGGAGGAATCAAGTGATGAGACGCAAATCACGTCATCCCAATTTCGACCAGACGCTTGAACTGCTGCGCACCCACGAGTTCGAGACAGCTCCCGAGCGAGCTGTGGCCGAAGGAGTTCTGGTGACCAAGCACGGGGCCGGAGCTGTACTGACTCCTGCGCCCAAGACAAAGGACCCGGACGCGCCATCGGCTGTCCTGGCGATCGCACCCGGGGTGATGGTCAAGGGCGAAGTGGCGCGGCTTGTCGATCGCGGCTATCAGAAGTTCATTAAATCCTCCCAATATGAAATTCCCGCAACGGCCCAGCAATTGCAGGCGATCCATGCGTTCAGCGAGGAGCTCAAACAGTTGACCGGCGCCATCAGCCTGTATAACGAATCCCTGGGCACGACGAGCGATGTGTATCTCTATGATCGGTTGCAGGGCCGTGAGGCTGAGGAGCCGGTACCGGCCCAGCCGTGGGCGCTGACGGAAGGCCACTGATCTCAAGCTGACAATCCGGCGGAGCATGAAGGTGGACGGCCAGCGGCAATCCAGCGGAACCGAGAATCCAGGCGCGACAGGTGAGAGAAAGGATCAGACCGATCACCCCTCAGCCATGGAGTCATCCCGCCGCTACCAGCGTCATGACCCTCGCCAGCGGGTCGACAACTCTGCGGAAATCTTATTGGTGAACGTCGGTTCGCGTTTGCACGGCCGTATTCTCGACCTGAGCCTGGGAGGTTGCCGCATTCGCACCGACCAGCCCTTTCCCGTCGGCATTTACACGCGCATCGAAGTCGAGTTCCGCATCGATGGTCTTCCCTTCCGGCTCGGTGGCGTCATCCAGGTCATTCACGATCGCAAAACCGTTGGCATTCGTTTTCTTGACATGAGCGAACGCAAGCGGCAGCAGGTGCTGGAACTCATTGGCGAGGTCGCCGAGTTACACGCGGCGCAAACGCCCGCCGAATCCGCGACCGAGGAGAGGAGTATCGCGAAGCCACGCTGATGGAGTGCGCTTCACGCGCCGAGATGCGTGCCAAAGAAGCTCGTGATGCGGCGCCGGGCATCCTGAGTTGCGGCCTCGTTGTAGCCAACGGCCTTGTATCTCATGAGTTTGATAAGTCCGTCGCCGCGATGCTTGTTCATAAAGCTGTGGCCGGCGTCCGCATACTCCTTCACATCGTTGGCAATCACTGCGCGATCAAGGGCCTGCTGAAGCTGGTCGGCGACGCCTTGTTCCCACTTGGCACGACCCCCATAGCTGCCCACGACGGGGCAAGCAGCTTGAAGAAAGCTCTCGAACTCGGGTGGAAGCGGCCCGCCGTAGTTGACGCTGGCCGCAGAAAAGCCGTGGCCTGAGACGAGCAGGAGAACGAATCCGCCGCCCATGCAGAAGCCGATGACGCCGACCTTGCCGGTGCAGTTCGGCTGTGCCGCGAGCCAGCTTCGCGCAGCCTCCACGTCGTCGAAGGCCGGGCCCGACCGCGACATGAGGTCGCGAATGACCGAGCGCAGGCAGAGGAGCAAGCCGCCGCGATAGTAGAGGTCGATTGACAGGGCGAGAAACCCGGCTTCAGCAAGCCAGTTGGCCTGGTTGCGGTGGTCCAGCGTCATTCCCAGAACGTCGTGAATCACAACCACGCCGGGAGCTGCGCCGGAGCCCGGCGGGAGGGCGAGCCACGAGGGCATTTCGCCGCGCGGCGTCGGCACACGAACGTAGGACATGAGCTTTCTCCCCGGTTTCAATTTTCAATTGGAGGCTGGAACAGAATTATAGGCGCGTTCTGGCGAGTGCTTCGTGAAATCTTGTAACGCAACCAGTCCACGCGAGGTACTCGCGCGTATCGCGCAGCCGCGCTCAGTTACGCGTGGCGACTGCAGGGGACAGTGCGGCCCCCTCGATCTCGATATAGTCGAGTGCCGCCGGATCGCTCCCGTCCGGCGTGCCTTCCACGCGAATCGGGTCGCCGGGCTTGAGCTCCACGCCGCGAGAATCCGCGCCGCGGTAAGTGAAGCGCGTGGAGTTGTCGCCGTTGGGCCGCCGCGAGGGCAGAGCATCGTTCGCCGCCCAGGAGACCACCTGCTGATTGCCGACGTCGAGCGTGAAGTGCGCGATGCCGGGTTGCAGATCGAAGTATTGAACGGCGATGTCGTAGCGTCCGGGCGGACCGTTGTACGTCCATTCCGCCGTGCAGGCGGTCGCGCTCGCAGGCGAGCCGATTGAGTGGTCCTGCTGCGTCCTGGGCGGCCCTGTCGGTGTCGACGGGCACGACACGGCTTTTCCGCCCGACGCATCCTCCCAGGGCGTGACGTTGATGACCTTGTAGCCGGTGAGGCGCGCGTCCTCGGCTTCAAGGCGGCCGGGATAGCGCCCGGCGCGGCCCGCAGCGTCGGGAATGCCGCTCTGCTTCAGGAAGTACTGCACGATGGCGTCGCGCCACACGATGGCGTGGCCCGCCTGGTACTCGAGGCGCGCGCTCACGTCTGTGAAGAGCCGCGAGTCGATCTTGCCTTTGAGCGTCGCCCACTCCGCGCCCAGCCGCGCCGCTTCTTCGGCGCCCTGGTAGTGGCTCGAGTAAATGTACTGGATCACGGTTTTTCCCGAGTGCAGTTTGTAGGTATAGGGCACGTGGTGGAAGAAGAGCAGCAGATCGTCGGGAGTGGTGGCGGGCGATTCGTACATGCGCGCCACCTGCGGCGGGTACTGGCCCACGAAGCCGGTTCCCGTCGCCACGGTGCGATCCATGCCGATGCCCTTCGCGTCGTCGCGGTGCCACTGACCCCAGCCGTTGCGTTCGCTCGACTCGATGTTGGGGCCGTAGTGGCTGCCGGTAATGTCGGTCAGCGTCTGCGCGCCCAGCGGACCGGTGTAGTCAACATAAGCCGGCCAGGATTGCATGAGCATCTTGTCGACAGTAGTGACGACGTCGGGCCTGGTGCTGATTGCTTGTTTCGTCCACTCGGCGGCAATCTGCTCGGCCGAAAGATTCGGATTCCACGCGAGACGGCCGAAGGCGTAGAGATTGGCCAGCGCCAGCGGCGAGCCCAGCCAACCCTCGCGGCCCACGCTGGCCACGCCGATCATGCCACCAAGCGGCCGGCGGAAAGTCTTTCCTTCGACGATGGATTTGACCGGCGTGGAACGGCCCCCGGCGCGCAGATCGAAGTCGAGTTTTTCTTTCCACAGCGGCGCGAGATACACGAGGTGGCGCTGCTGCCCGGTGTACTCCTGCGTAATCTGCACCTCCATCGCCGAGCTGGTTTTCTCAAACCCGGCAAACAGCGGCGACACCGGCTCTTCGGCCTGAAAATCGATCGGGCCGTACTTGATTTGCACGATGACGTTGGGCAGGAATTTGCCGTCGAGGGGACGAAAAATATCGTAGGCGGCGCGCGCGCGATCGGCTTTGAGGTCGCCGTAATCGAGATGATTGTTGTAGACGAAGGCGCGATAGAGCACCACTCCGCCGTGAGGCGCGAGCGCGGCAGCCAGCAGGTTGGCCGCCTCGGCAGGGCTGCGGCCATAGCTGGCCGGACCGGCCTGGCCCTCCGAGTCGGCCTTTACCGTGAATCCGGCGAAATCAGGAATCAGCGCGTAGATCTCG
>JASHYS010000459.1 GCA_030042915.1 Acidobacteriaceae bacterium | reverse complement strand
AAAGCAAAGCCCGCAACCATCCTGGCTGCGGGCCCCGCTGACTCGCTGACCTGCCGGCTCGCTAACTTACATTCCCGGCTGCTGCTGCGCCTTGGTGTTGAGCACGATGAGGTTGTGCTTCTTGTAGTCGTTCCATAGGCCGCTCATGAAAATGCTGAAGGCTTCCTGCTGCCGCTCGGCGACAAGCTGTTCGCGCGTCTGATCCATATTCTTTGCAATCTCGTCGGCGCTTGGCTCCTGCTTGTCAACAATCTTTGCCACCACACCGGTGCGCCCGGTGTCGATGGGCCCGCTGATGGCGCCCACGTTCATGTCGAAAAGCTGCGGAGCCACCTGGCCCACCTCGCCGAAGTCGGGCACCTGGCCGGATAGTCCTACCAGATCGCTGGTCTTCACACTGGCGCCCACTTCTTTGGCAGCCTTGGCCAGATCGTTTTCCGTCTTCGCCTTTTCCGACAGCTCCCTGGTCTTCTGGTTCAGCAGGACGGGCAGCTGCTCATTGCGGTAATCGTCAAGCACGTGGCTCTTCCAATCGGCAAAGGCGGGCGCATGCGCCGCCGTGACGGCGGTAACCTGGAAGATCGCGTAGCCTTCGCCCGTGGGCGCCGACTGCGGCGGATCGCCCTGCTTCTCCTGGAATGCCTTGGCCAAAAGCTGTGTGCTTTCGGGCAGCGCCGCAATCACGCCCTGCCGATCGATGGGCGGCGTGGTGACGAAATCCAGATGATGGGCCGCGGCCGTCTTTTCGAGGCTGCTGTTGATCGCCTCTGAGGTGAGCTGCGCGGCGTATCTCTGCTGCGCTACCGCCGACTCGTCGCGGGTGAGCGCTACCACGATGTCGTCGCGCACTTCGGCCAGCGTTTTGGTGTGCGCCGCATCGCGCTCCTCCACCTGCACAATGTGATAGCCGAAGCTGCTTCGCACAATGTCGATTTCGCCTACTTTCTGCGTGAAGATCGCCTTGTCGAACTCCGGCACCATCTTGCCGCGCTGCGCAAAGCCCAGCTCGCCGCCCTGGTCCTTACTGCCAGGGTCGTCAGAATACTTCTTTGCCAGCTCGGTCCAGCTTCCGCCCGCCTGCAGTTGCTTCAGGATCATCTCCGCTTTGGCCTTGGCGGCTGCATCCGTCTTGGCGTCGGCGCCCTGCGGCACGCTGATCAGAATGTGCCGCGACTTTGCCTGTTCGGGTACCTGGTAGTCGGCCAGGTGGTCGTTGTAAAACTGATCGATCTGCTGCTGGGTGGGCTGCGGGACGCCTCCGGGAATCTGGTTCGCGGTGAATGCAAAGTAAGCGATGGTGCGTTCCTCGGGCACCGCTTTTGCGTAGCGGACCGCATTGGTCTTAAAGAACGCCTGCAACTCGGCGTCGGAAGGGTTGATGGATTTGCGCAGGTCATCGGCCGAGATCACCGCGTAATCGAATTTGATCTTGATGTTCTGCTTGCGGTAGTCTTCGCGCACTTCCTGGTCGCTCACCGTTACACCGCTGGTGATGAGCGCCTGCAAACGCCGGATGGTGATGTCGTCCTTGATCTGGCCCTCGAACTCATCGACCGACTCGTGCAGCCGATCGTCGACCAACTGCCGGTATTGCTCCTCGCCAATGAACTTGCCGCCCGGATAAAGAACCTGTCCCGTGGGGCCGGTGCGCAGGTACTCGAGCACATCGTTGTCAGTGGCGTGGATGCCCAGCCGGTGCGCCTCCTGCAACAGCACTGCCTGCTGCACCAGTTGTTGTCCCATCTGCTGCTCGAAAAACTGCACCAGCATCTGGTTGTTCGCGTATTGCGGGCCGCGCTGCCGCAACTCGTTTTCCGCCATCTGCTCAACGCGCACCTGCTTGATTTCGTCGCCGGACGCCAGGATGCGGCTGTACCAATGGGGATACACGACCGCGTAGGTATCGGGCGAAGCCGCTCCCGCACTGCTCAGGCCGGGAATCAGGTAAAGGACCATGCCCACTGAGACGACGGCGATAATGACGACGAAGATGGCCTTGACGATGCGAGTGTCAGTTTGCAGGAAACGAATCATGGATGGATCTGGACCTTCGACTCTCTATGCGCGTGCCGCTCAGACGCGGCACCGGAGCGGACTTTGCGCTTCTCACGCCTGCGTCCGCTCCGCGCAATTTTCGCGCAATTTTCTCCCGGCGCGGCTCTTTCATTATAGACGGCGGCGAGCGCCGGGCCGGCGATCACTGTGCCAACACACAAGCAAAACGGGCATCCACTGCTGCGGATGCCCGTTTCTCTTGTTCCCCTGGTCTCTGCCTTAACTTATCGCCAGTAATAAACCCCACCCACCATGTAGTACGGCACATAGTAAGGCGCCGGATACGCATAATACCCCGGGCCATATCCGTAGTAGGGCGATCCGTAGGGATAACGCCGGTACAGCGTGGGTCCGCCCGGATACAGTCCCTGCGCCAGCCTTTGCGCTTCCTGCTGGCTTACGGGATCCACGGTCAGCGGCGAATTCAAGCGGAAGGTGACCAGCGCTTCGGCCGGAATCCAGGCTCTCGGTCCCGGCGCTGCCGCTCCGGCTGCTGTGCCTCCGACTGCGCCGGCCCCGGCGCCGATGGCGCATCCCGCACCGCGGCCTACGGCGCATCCAATAATGGTGCCGATGATCGCGCCGCCTACGGCACTGCCCACGGTCTGTCCGGCCTTGTTCGGGGCCTTCACTTTGAACATGTTCGAGTCAATCGGGTAGCTGCGCCCGCCCAGATCGAGCGAAGTGAGCTTGAGCCCCAGCTGCGAACTGCCCCCCAGGTCGCCCGAACCCACGTTCTTCACTTCGGCCACCACGCCATGCACGGTGGCGCCGCGCGGGATAGCCAGATAGCCATTCACGCCCACGTCCTGGATGACCGTGAACTCGATCGGCTCACCATCCTTGGCGTGCTTGCTCTCAATCGACTCGGTGGTGCGCAACTGCAAAACGGTCCCCGGCGACATGGTGATCGGCCCGCCGGCTGTCTGAAAGCGAGATGCGGGCGGCGCAGGCGGATACTGCGAATTCTGCGGGTTCTGATACTGCGGCCGCGGCGGCGGAGGCGGAGGATAACCTCCCTGCTGCGGGTAACCCTGTGGCGGGTAACCCTGCGGATATTGCTGCGATGGCGGATACGGTTGGCCCTGCGGATAATTGGGAGCCGAAGCCTGAGGCTGCGGCGGTGGCGCCTGGTTCTGGTCCGGAGTTGGACCCGGAGGCGGCAAGCCTGCCATGCCTTGCTGTGCCTGCGACTGATCGGCATCCGGCATCTCCTGCGAATCGGGAGCCGGATTTGGCTGCGACGTTTGCGCCGCTTGCGCCGGGTTGCCTACCTGCAGATTGTTGTGCACCTT